>JAUVCJ010000115.1 GCA_030595765.1 Thermoplasmatota archaeon
ATAATAATAAGATTAAAATATGATTGACTTAGATTTCAAATACAAAAAACTTTTAGATTATTTAGAAAATGAAATTCCTTTCAAACCGGAGATTGCTTTAATTCTTGGTAGCGGACTTGGAAACTTTGCAGATAATCTTAAAGTTATTAAATCCATTCCAACGACAGAAATTCCTGGTTACCCGGAATCAACAGTTGCTGGACATAAAGGTTTTTTGCACTTTGCAGAATTGAACGATAAGAAAGTTCTAGTCTTTCAAGGCAGAATACATTTGTACGAAGGCTATACTATTGATAACTGTATTTTACCGGCCTTAATCACTCACAAACTTAATTGTAAAAAATTATTAATTACAAACGCTGCCGGCGGAGCTTTCTTGCTCGAGCTTGCTGAGCCACTAGAACCGCCTGACCCTTTTGAGCTGCCCCCACCGTACTGTTTGCCACTACCTCCACTTGGAACTTTGGCTATGACCTGGATGCCGTATCCTCGCAGCACCGATATCACAGCCTCGTCGTCATCGATGGCGACGAATGTGACCAGTGGAGCTTTGCTGGATCTTTGGGCCTGGTCAAGCAAATCCAGATGATGGCGTTTCCACCTGCCCTTGCCAACTGTAAGCTCATCACCCATTGTAAGGTTGAGAGTATGATGCTCGCCATGGTCTTGTGGCCCTTCAGTAATGGTACCCAGGACCCTGAGCCTGTCAGAGAACTCTGCAAACTCCACCTTTTCGACTTTGAGCATCAGGAACATCCTTTTCTTTTCTCCGCGCTCTGCCCTTAGCTTGTCGGATTTTGTCTCTTCCCTGCGTTGAGTATTGGCTCCGGCCTCGTTGCCTGGCTCCAGCAGATTATCTAGATGCCATAGGTCATCGAGTGTTTCCAGCCGGAGCTTGGCCCGGCCGGTGCTATGGTCCTTGTGTATCACTTTCACAATACCGAATGGGTTGGAATGGTATTAACAACTTTTCAAGGGTCTTATCAAGAACAATTCAAGAACCCCATCGACAACTATTCAAGAAACCCCTCGGTTTCTTTTTGAGAAGCGCCATCTCCTTTCAGTTGTCAGTTATTTTGTTTATTTTATGCCTGCAAGTGAGCTTACATACCTTTCGGAAGCCTCTGGTGTGGCCATTGTTCTCTTAAGGTGGTCAACATCCCGCAACGAAAGAAGACCGGCGGATGTCAGCATGGATTGGTATTGCAGATGAGCTTGAGTACCGTGGTCTTTGATGCACTGGGCAGCGACCTTGCCAGAGCGCAGAGCATAGAACAATCCCTCTCCTGTCCCTGGAAACACGAATCCGCCAGCATCGCCAGCAAGGAGGCATCTGGAGGTGCTAAGCTTCTGTGGAGGTCCAGACATTGGAATTAGCCCTGCTTCCTCCTGGATCAGGTCATGCTCTAGGTCATGTTCTAGGTCAAGCTCTGGGTCAAGTTCAGGGTTGAGAAGGTCTGCAATCGGCCCGCTCTTTATCAAGTGCATCAACTCCTTTCGAGCATCGAACCCAGGGGCTACTGAGCCTATTCCCACCTTCAATGAATCTCTAAGGGGGCTGATCCATGCGTGACCGCCATTTACGATGTAGAACGCCCAGAATCGATTCCCGACGCGCTTCTTGATCTCAGATGTATCCATCTTCAGCTCGAACTGATGAGTCAGGGCCATAAGCGGCCTTTCCTGGTGGATGTGCCTACCCAGCCTGCTAGCAGCGCCTGTTGCAATAATGACCATGTCAGCAAAATATTGGTCCTTTCTCCCGGTAAGGGTAACACCATCCTCATCCTCTAAGATGCCGTCAATTGTGTCCTGAACCAGCCCAACCCCAGCCCTCTGGAGAAGCCAGTTGTCTAACTCACTCCGTTTTACCACTGCGCCTGGGCATGCAAAGTCGCTCAGCGCCATCCTGCCTGATGGAGCCACCAATGCGTAGCCCTCAAGTTCGCGTTGGACCAGGTCTTTGGGTAACGGAAGGCCCTCAACTTCCAAATCCAATAATACTCGGGGTGGCAGAACCCCGGCGCAGGCCTTGTTTCTGGGAAATGTTTTTGTATCGATAAGCAAAACTTCGAGGCTGGCCTGTGCCAGTTGATATGCGGCACTTGTTCCTGAGGGGCCTGCTCCTATGATCGCAACGGTTGGCATCGAGATGGAATGGGGTTGTGTGATAATTAGTGTTTTGCAGGATCAGGAAATTAGCTCATCCAGCATCGACAGGCTATCTTTTACGAAGCTCTTCATTGCCGTCATCATGCCTGCAAATATGTCGCTGTCCAGCCCATCTGCTCCTCGGCCAACATCTGCAATTAGCATGCCAGCTTCGTTCATGAGATATAGGGCCATCACCTTCGGTGGCTTGTCCTGGGAACATAGGTGATCCAAACCTCCTGAACGCAGAGCTTCCCTGATTGGCAAAAGTGGTGCAATGCTTTGAGCAAGGCATAGACCTCTAAGCACCTTGAAGCCCAGGAGGCCAGCCTTTTCCTCTAATTCCAGGGAGAGCCTTGTCTTGCCAATACCTGCCTCTCCGGATATGAACGCGGTGCACCCAGTGCCTGAGCTTTTTACCTCTTCGACAAGATCCAGAAGGTTTGAAAGCTCCTTCTCTCTGCCAACCAGGGCGTACCTCTCCATGAACAAGGGAATGCCGAGCAACGGAAAAAAGCCTTTTGGTACCGGGTAACCCATGGATCGTTTTACACCCTCTGACTGCTAGGCGTTCTCTGGGGGAATAGCAATCTTCTCCTACTTTGGGTGGCTGGCAATCTTCTCCTGCTTTGGATAACTGATAATCTTCTCCTACTTTGGGTGACTGGAATCTTCTCCTGCTTTGGATAACTGATAATCTTTTCCTACTTTGGGTCTATGATAACGTTCTCCTGCTTCGGATAATTGATAACATCGGGCTAATTTGCAAAAAAGCTTAATTACAGGGCTAGCCCCTGGAAGCCCCATGCGAATTGTCCTGCTGGATGGATACATTGATGAGCCTGCCTGCTTGGGAGTGCCACCATATCTTTCACCCCAGGCTAGGTACCTCGCCGGCGCCATCCTCGACTCTGGCCACGAGCCACTCTATCTTACCATTGATGAGGTCAGGTCCGAGTCTCCCAGGATGGAGCTTGCAAGAGAGGCAACCCACATATTCGTTCTGGCCGGAGCCCTTGTGCCAGGCAAGTATCTGCGAGGGAACCCAGTTTCAATGCGTGAGCTTGCAAAGATATCGGGCTGGATCGATTTCTCCATCAAGATCCTTGGAGGCCCCCTTGTCCGGTACGGAGAGCTGGATGCTGATATCATCAAGGGTTTCGATGCTGTGGTCAGAAATGACCTGGACGCCTTTGCCTATGATCTGCTAAGTAACAGTGCGACAACAGGCAAGCCCAATGCTGTAGCAGCGGATGTGGCCGACTGTGAAATCAACAACGTAATCAACAACGCAGCCAACACCATAACTGACAGCGTAATCAATAGCGCAACCACCAATGTAATCACCAAAATGAGAAACATCAGTGTCACTGACAGGAGAAGAACTCCAGCAGAGCGGGACAATTGGGCTGTTTCAGGAGCAGTTGTAGCAAATCAGCACCCAGACCATCCTCAACCATTGATATGCGAGCTGGAGCTGTACCAGGGTTGTGTCCGGTATCATACTGGAGGCTGTTCATTCTGCACCGAGCCAGGATATGGCAAGCCTCATTTTAGAGAGCCAGCAGCGGTTGCCAGCGAGGTTGAGGCTCTTGCTGCCAACGGAGTTACGAATTTCAGGCTGGGTGCCCAATCATGCATTTTCTCGTACAAGGCAATCGGCATAGGCGCCACCCAGACACCAACTCCCTGCCCGGATGCTGTGCAGTTGCTTCTCGAAGGCATAAGAAAAGCAGCACCAGACCTGCAAGTCTTGCATCTGGACAATGCCAACCCTGCCATAATGGCTGAGCATCCTGAAGAAACCAGAAGAATTCTGAAGATCATTGCTCAGAATTGCACAGGCGGAAACGTCCTATCTCTGGGCATGGAAAGCGCAGACCCTGCTGTAATCGAGGCAAATAACCTCAACGCAACCCCAGACCAGGTAATGGCTGCCATACGCATGGTCAATGAGGTGGGTAGGGAAATCGGCAATACAGGGTTGCCAAAACTGCTTCCTGGCATTAACATATTATCCGGGCTCGATGGCGAGACCAAGAACACCAACCAGCTCAACCTTGAGTTCCTAAGGTCGGTGATGGAAGATGATCTGCTTCTACGCAGGATAAACATCCGTCAGGTCGCACCGTTCAGAAGAAAATTCCGTGGCGGTTGTAAAAATAGTGGTTTTAGGTTTTTCAAGGAGCAGGTCAGGACCCTGATAGACACTCCGATGCTGGCAATGGTGGCACCTCCTGGAACTCTTTTAAAGGACGTGTTCACAGAGATTCACAAGGGCAAATTGACATTCGGAAGGCAGATTGGGACCTATCCCTTGCTGGTTGGCATACCATACCCTGTGGAGCTGGAACGATTCGTAGATGTGAGGGTGACCAGTAACGGCCCAAGGTCACTTACAGGAGTGGTTATCCCGGTTTGCATCAACACGGCTAGTTTGGCAGAACTTAGGGCTTTGCCTGGCATAGGCGCAAAGAGAGCCGCGACCCTTATTTCCAACAGGCCTTTTGCAACCATATCAGATGCCCTGGAGGTGCTGGGGTCTGGTGATTGGAACTCCATTTTGGAGGTTTTCCTCAAGGTTTAAGTAGCGCCTTGGGGATGGAACTGATGATATCTTGCTGGCCCCAGAGGAGTTGAGCCATTTTCAGATGGCCAGGTTTCCATTCATCAAGGCATCTGCCGAATACCTAAGAAGCAGAGGCTTTGAGCTTTCATCCATTGTCAGCAACATCGCTTTTGACAGAGCCAGGTCTTTGGGTAAACGCAGGGTATGGTCTGCGCTTGAGGAATCAGAGATATCAGACCCGGTCCTACAGGGGTCTTTGGATTGTGACAACGAGATCATATCCTATGCCATTTCCAGAATACTTGTGTCTGTGGTGGACCTGGATTTTCTGACCCGCAGGTATGCGATGGCAGAGGCAAAAAGGGCAGGAAGGCTTCTTGAAAAAGAGGATGAAGAGCTATTGCTGAGCCTGGCTGAGGACATGAGCATGCCTGCCGAAAAGAACGAAAATGGTTTTCTTCTGGACTTTCCTGCATACCTGCAATTTGCAACCCAGCTTAAGAGCAAGGAATGGAAACTGTACAGGCGACCACTGGAAAATGGTCGTGTCTGGCTATCCAAACGTGATATGGTGCGCATGATAGAGCAGGCGCTTGTAACCCGTTTCAACCAGGAACTGCCTCTGCCAATCACTGCCGAGCTAAAGTCTGCTTTCCATGACGAGGCAAAGAAGCTGGAGGGTCGAGCCAAAGGCCTTAAGGAAACATTCAAGCCCAAGGACATGGGGAGACTGAGCGTGACCAGACTTCCTCCGTGCATGAGGAAATTGCTAGCAGAGGCCCAAGGTGGGGAGAACCTGCCCCATTCAGCACGATTCGGGCTGACCGCTTTCCTCCACGCCATAGGCATGAATGCAGAGAACATTCTGAACCTGTTCGCAGTTGCTCCTGATTTTAGAGCCGATATTGCCAGGTACCAGGTGGAGCATATCACCGGTGACGGCTCCGGCACAGAGTACTCCCCGCCAAATTGCGAGACAATGAAGACATATAGCTTGTGTCCAGGGGAGGATTCGTTATGCGCAAGGGAATGGTTGAACTCGCCGCTATATTACTACAAGCTCAAGGGCAGACCCAGAAAGGGAGCCAGAGGAGCCGGCAAAAGGCCAGATGGCAAAGAGGGACCGCAGAATAAAGGACTGCTGAATACAGGGAAGGAAAAAGAGCAGCCACCTGAAGATGAAATAAGCACGAATTAGTGGTAGAGCAGTGGTAAAGCAGTAGGATAGTCGGTGGGAGGCTAGTGGGATGGTCATTTGGTGTCAGTGGAATAGGCTATTGTATAGACTATGACTAGGGTCATTCTTTAGCCAACCGTACAGACAAATATTTATATCCATTTGAAACATCAACGGTATGAGCATATATGCGTTCTATCCAACTGGGTCTTCTGATATCCGCCTTGTTATTCCTTTCCCCCCTGCTTGTAATGCCAGTAGGGGCATCCGGGACTGGCAGCTATGCTTCCCCTGGATATATCGAACCCGCACCCGACACCCTTCTAGTTGAGATCAGGGCCGAACCCATACCTAGATTCGTCAATGTGACCCTTGACAAGAATATTGGGGAGATCGAGGCTCATTTCCTGTCATGGGTGGATTACAACAACGATGGCAACCTCGACATACTCGTCAACGGCTCCAGGCTTCTAAAGAACGAAGGGCCTGCTGCCAACTATACATTTATTGACGTCACAGAGCAGGTTGGCATCCAAGGAGGGGCGCAGGGCGTATGGGGTGACTACAATAATGATGGGTATATCGACCTTTATGTTACCGGGGGGGTGGAATATCTCTGGAAAAATCGGGGTCCTGCTTATGGCTATTCATTCACCGATGTAACGGCTCAAGCCGGAGGCCTAAGAGATGGTAACAAGCCCTCAGCATCAGCAGCATGGGCTGACTATGACCGGGACGGACATCTTGACCTATTTGTCGGTTCAGGCGAGATATGGAACGAGACCGACCCTGGAGAAAGAAAGTACTTCAAGGATCATCTATGGCACAACGATGGAGATGGCACCTTCACTGAAGTCCTTTTCGAGTCAGGCATAAATCAGACCGACAGGGAGACCTACAGCAGGGGTGCATCTTGGGTGGATTATAATATGGATAACCTTCCAGACCTCTATGTCTCCAACTATCGCCAGCAACCCAACAATCTCTACAGGAATGAGGGGCCCAATGCGACCGGCGTGTGGAAATTCACTGATGTCGGGGAGCAGGTCGGCGTTGCTGACGGCGACAAGGATCCTCCGCTCACCATTGTGCCAAACAATCCCGACCCATTTAACAGGCCAGGACACTCCCTTGGCTCCTGCTGGGGTGACATGGACAATGATGGAGACCAGGATTTGTGGGTTTCAAACCTAAACCATAAGGACGCCAGCCGTGTCAGTGACGATTCACTACTCTATCGTAACGATGGGCAAATTGACCGTCAGGGGAACTATCAATTCACAAACAT
>JAUVCJ010000126.1 GCA_030595765.1 Thermoplasmatota archaeon
GTTCAGCCTCAGGTTGCTGCGGTATCTGGTGTCTGGGAAGGGCATCAAGGTGAATTTTAACGCCGTTGCAAAGAAGCTGGGGATACATCGGACCACTGCACGAAGCAAGGTGAAGCTGCTTTTTGAGAATCAATTGCTTGATAGACCACGCTATCCTTTTCGCTATCTATTTCAGGAATACCCACTGCTGATTATGGCACTGGCAGACATCCCTCATTTGCCACAGGCCAGAGCGTTCTTTGAGGAGGATTCGCACATATTTGCAGCCTATACATGCCGGGAAGGGCCCTATAACACACTGCTGATAGAGTTCTTCAAGGACATGGAAACCTATCACTCATGGAGGGAGCGTATCGTTACAGAACAGAAGCTTCCAAGCAGAGAGAATCGAACTAGTGCGGACGTTCATATCTTCAGCAACAAACTTTGTTTCAAGTACGACCCAGCGTGTTTTATCGATAACCTCAAGGTTGAAATGACCAGAACAAAGAAGCTGACCCTTCGGAATAACACACTGAGCAAGACCGATTTTGACATACTGGAGCTGCTCATGAAAGGGCTGTGCATATACCCTAACGAAACATATCTGGCTGCAGAGCTTGGAACGAACAGGAAAAAGATAAGCAGAAGGATAACGTCCCTGATGACCGATGGGGTGGTTGATGAGCCTAAGTGCTATTTCCCAGAGTTGCTGACCCCACCAGGGTACAACCTGATAATCACCATGCTGGAGCTTAGATCAGGCAAGCAGGAAATAATTAGATACATCAATGAGGACAATAACATACCCCGGGCATTGGATAGCAGCATTGGAAGATACAATGTGCTGACATTCTCGGCATTCCCGACCATTGACGAGTTTTTCGAGTGGACAGAAAAGTTGACAGCCAGATTTGATGAGAGCATTGGAGCGATATCCAACTTCATCCTGTCATCAAAGGCCAGGCACACAATTAACCCGCAGAAGGTTTCAATAGGCCTTATAGAAAAGAAGCTATGGGAATTGAATCGATGACATTGAGAATAATGGGTTTAACGCTTCAAACTTAATAATCTAGTCAATAATAATTAACGACGTTTTGGTATGTTTTGCTCAGTACTATATGCCATATTGCTCAACATTTGAGGCCAGGTTATGCTACTGCTTTAAATACATTAGATCCGATTATTCTCTCATAGCCTCATGGAGGACAACAGAATGACCGGAAAAGGATTCAATGCCTACGAAATGGCCCAGACACAGTTCGACAACATAGCAAAGCAGCTAGACCTGGACAGTGCCACCTGCGAGCTACTTAGGACACCGCTTAGGGAATATCACTTCTCAGTCCCAGTGAAAATGGATGACGGGAAGACCAAAATATTCAAGGGTTTTCGAATACAGCATAATGATGCCAGAGGGCCATGCAAGGGCGGCATTCGATTCCATCCTCAAGAATCCGCCGATACAGTTCGAGCGCTCTCCATGTGGATGACATGGAAATGTTCAGTTGTGGACATTCCCTTAGGTGGAGGCAAAGGGGGAGTTATATGCGACCCACATCACCTGAGCCAGAGAGAACAGGAAGCACTGTGTAGGGGATGGATGAGGCAGATTCACAGGAATATCGGGCCCGAGGTCGACATACCCGCACCTGATGTCATGACAAATAGCCAACACATGCTCTGGATGCTTGACGAGTACGAGCAGATGTCAGGAGGACATTATCCAGGAGCGATAACTGGGAAGCCTGTAGGAATGGGCGGTTCTCTGGGAAGAACCGAGGCCACCGGCTTTGGAGTGATCTTTTCACTCAGGGAAGCTCTCAAGGACATGGAGCTGGCGATCAAGAACACAACTGCCGCAGTCCAGGGCTTTGGCAATGTTGGCCAGCATGCAATCGAGCTCTATACCAGATATGGTGGGAAGGTCAAGGCCATAGCATGCTGGGATCAGCAGGATCAGACCTCTTATACCTTCAAAAAAGAGGACGGCATGTCTCTAAGCGAGCTCAAAAGCATCACCGACAGATTTGGCTCCATCAACAAGGAGAAGGCTAAAGAAAAGGGATATGAGATCCTACCAGGAGACCAATGGTTGTCCCAAGATGTGGACATCCTCATCCCAGCAGCTTTGGAGAACTCGATAACAGCCGAAAATGCATCCCTCATATCACCAGATGTAAAGATCATTGCCGAGGGTGCCAATGGTCCCACCACACCCGAAGCAGATGAGATTATCAATGCAAAAAACATCATGGTAATTCCGGATTTTCTTGCAAACGCCGGAGGAGTGATATGTAGCTACTTCGAACAGGTCCAGTCCAACATGAATTATTTCTGGACCAAGGATGAGGTGCTGGGAAAGCTCGACGACAAGATGACTAGTGCCTTCTACGCTGTAATGGAGCTATCGAAAAAGAGAAGCATCCCATTGCGCGATGCTGCATATATTATTGCGATATCCAGAGTTTCAGAGGCCTGCCGCCTGCGCGGATGGGTGTAACATGGGGCAAAGCCCAGGTCCTGAGCAAGGCACCTCACCCGAGATCACGAGGGCCATCAACGAGATATTAAGCACAGATACGCTCATTCAAGATGAGTATGGCAATAAAACTCGGGCAGATGTCCTAATCAAGAATATACTCCTAATATCCACGGACTATGACCACTTCATTCTCGAAGAAGAAGGCAGATTGAACGAGCTGTTCATAAATGCCTACCGAAAGCAGGAGAGATTCCACATCCCAAGCATTCTCCATTCAAGAGAAGAGGATACGTTGAAAAACCTGATCTCATCCGACTACGATGTGGTATTTCTCTTCAATCCCCCACAAGAGGATGAGGCACTGGACCTGGCAAAGAGAATTAAACAAAGCCACCCCCACATCCCTGTTGTGCTGATAGGAAAAAACACACCAGACCTAGGCCATATCCATGAGCATAAGGGAGAGTCAAACCTCGATTGGGTATTCACATGGTCCGGAGATGGCAAGGTTCTTGTTGATATCGTTCAGTTCATTGAGCAGCAGATGCTGAGCCAGAATGGATCGAACCCAGAGAATGCGCCCAAGGTTCTGTTGGCAGACCCAAACCCACTTAGATACTCTCAACTCTTATTCCTGGCGTCTGGAGCTATAACCAACCACATGGACCAGATAATGGATGAGGACCTGCCTAGTGCACAGAAGAGATTCCGACTTCAGAAGAGGCCGCAGATCTTGATAGCCAGAAATGCAGACGAAGCGGATCGGATACTGAAACAACACGGTAATACCCTCATATTTTTGGCTTTGAATGCAGGGCTGGCACGGGAGAGCTCAGGCCAGATCTTAGCAACTGTAAAGGACATCATGAAGAGAGATCATAGAATGCAGGTGCTTCTTTTATCCCAAGATGCCAAAGACAAGGAAATCATAGAAGGCATGGATGCTCAGTTTCAGGATTGCTCAAGCAGCACATTCTCATCACAATTCACTCAAAAACTACGAAAGGGACTTGGGCCGATAACCCTGAACTTGGAAAATGGAGATGGCATTGTCACGCAGATCAATGATATAAGAGCCCTTGAAAAAGGACTATGGACCCTGCCTGACGAACGCCTAAAAGAATGCCTCAAAGAAGGCGAAGTACAAATTTGGTTGAGGGCAAGGTTCGAAACCGATCTTGCGGGCCAGATCCAGGCGATGGAGACAGAAGGGATACTGCCAGATGAGCTGAGGAGAAGGGTCATAGGCCTGATAAAAGAACACAGGACCCGAACCTACAAAGGAGTGTTGACCCAGTACTCCAGAAAGACCTACGGAACTCATGCCAGGTTCAGCAGGATCGGGCATGGAGCAATGGGAGGAAAGGCAAGAGGGCTGGCATTTATGGACAAGGTGCTTTCAGCCCATCTGCCGGATGGTACGATACCACAGATCAAAATTGCCATTCCCCGCACCATAGTGCTATGCTCGGATGTCTTTGATGATTTTCTCAGAGACAACTCCCTTTCCATGGAGGTGCTGGCCAAAATGCCAGATGACAGGATCGCTCTCAGGTTCATGGAAGCAGACCTTCCTGCCACAGTATTGGGTGATCTGCGCTCCTTCATCCGCGAGACAAAGGTCCCCCTGGTCATTCGCTCTTCCAGCCTGCTTGAGGATGCTCTTCATCATCCGTTTGCCGGTGTTTATGCCAGCCTCCTCCTGCCAAACGAGTCATGGGAGACCGACATCAGGTACCAGGAACTTTGTACAGCCATAAAATATGTCTTTGCATCAGTTTTCTTCCAGAGAGCAAGGACCTACATGCAAACCATCGAACTTGCCAATCAAGAGGAGAAGATGGCAGTGATAATCGAGGAATTGGTAGGCAAAAAGCACGGGAACATCTACTACCCCACCATTTCAGGGGTTGGGAAGTCATTTGATTACTACCCCTCAGGACCTTGTAAGCCCAACGATGGTGTTGTGAACCTTGTGCTAGGCCTAGGAAAGGAAGTGGTGGAAGGTGGGAATTCCTACAGGTTCTGCCCGCTTCACCCCAAGACGCCAAAGCACGGCACACTTAAGGACCTTCTAAGGCAAGCTCAGCAGAATTTTTTTGCAGTAGATCTAAACGCCTACACCAACATTGTCCAGAGGGATGAGGACAGCACCATCTGCAAATTCGAGGTCTCTGTAGCCGAATCGCATGGAAACCTAATTCATACAGCCTCTACCTTTAACCCCCAGGACGAAAGAATAACCCCTGGTATTGGAAGGGAAGGGCCAAGGATCCTGGATTTTGCCCCAATCCTCCAGCTCAATACCATACCGCTACCAGTAGCAATAAGGGTCCTGCTCAGGATTGGTGAGATCGCACTAGGCACACCGGTCGAGATAGAGTTCTCAGTTAACCTGCCCACAAAAAAAGGAGAGGATTCGGAGTTGTTTCTGCTACAAGTTAGAAGCATGGCATCCAATGTCCATGACATCACAGTGCCAATTGGAGAGTTCGACCAAAAGGATGTCCTGGTTCATTCCTTGGATGTGCTTGGCAATGGAGTGAAACAAGACATCCAGGACATTATTTACGTCAAAAGAGAGGGCTACGAACTATCCCAGAACATGAGGGTTGCCAACCAGATCAGAAAGTTGAATCAGGAACTTGTCCAAAAAAGGATTCCCTTCATGCTGATAGGCCCGGGCAGATGGGGCTCTACAGACTCATGGCTTGGAATTCCTGTGGGTTGGAGCGATATTGCAGGCGCCAGCATAATCGTTGAGACCCCAGTGGAGGAAAGACCCATCGACCCGTCGCAGGGTTCGCATTTCTTTCACAACATGATAGCTGCAAGAACAGCATATTTTACCCTAACCCGGTCAAACGGAGGCATCATAGATTGGGAATTTCTTGAGGCTTTGGATGCCGTTCAGGAGACACATAACCTTAGGCATGTCAGATTGACCGACCCAATTGAGGCCCGTCTTGATGGTAGCGTAGGGGAAGGACTGATCCTTAAACCCAAAAATATCGAATAAAGGGATGATACCATGCATCAGAACCAGACAGATAAATCCGCAAAGAGAGATCCCCTCAAGGAGAGAATAAAGGAGCTTAACTGCATCTATGGAGTTTCGACCCTGATCCAGAACCCAGATCTGACCCTAGATGAGACCATTCATGAGACCCTGGTCCTTATCCAGCAGGCGTGGCAGTATCCGGAGATCACCTCAGTGAGACTATTCATGGGGAAGCTAGAATGGAAGACCGAGAACTTCAGAGAAACGTCCTGGAAGCTCTCATCCGCTATCAAGCAATGCCAGATGAAAAGATGCGAGATAGAGGTCTTCTACATCGAGGAGATACCTGGTTTTGATGAGGACCCGTTCCTTAAGGAAGAACGGATGCTACTAGGCGCCGTTTCAGGCCTACTAGCCACTTACTTGGAGAAGAAGGAAATTAATGAAAGACTGAACGGTTTTGTTCAGAAGACCGTTGAAAAAAGCGACTGGGAGATCATTCTGGACATCCTGATGAAAACCGATCCTCGGGGGTCTCTAAGACTGACCAGAAGGATGATATATCATCTATACAGGAACAAGAACGAGGGCATTTCTACAATATTGACAGGCATTTGCCCCATAGATCAGAAAGACTCGGAATGGTGTGGCATAAACATACCAAACCCCAAAGAAGACATTAGCGCCCTCAAGCACATCCAGGCACAGGTATTTGATATTGCAAAGAAGAGCTTGGGCAATGATGAAATCTCAAGCCTGTTTGATACCTGGCTTAAAGCTGATAAGGCGCGTTCATTGCTGATAACCTCCCAAAAGAACGGGATATCGCTGGGAGAGATATCCAACGAGATCAACAGGTACTGGGACATGCCTGAAGATGCAAGGGAATTGATTCCAGAGGACGAAACAACCATCAGAACTGCACTGATACGCCGCTTTCTGACAAACAGGCTCGCTTTCATAAACATTGCAAAGAACTACATCACAGTGGAGGATTTTGTTGAGCTCCTCAAGCAGATGGTGGGATCTGCCAGAGGTGATGGAAAACTTGGCGGCAAGAGCTCTGGAGTGTATCTTGCCCAGATGATCTTGGAGTCAGAAGGCGAGAAAAACCCGGATCTAAGAGACATAAAATTCGCCAAGAACTGGTATGTGACATCAGACACGATCACGAACCTTATCCGGTATAATGACCTTGACGACATAATTCATATAAAATACCTGGACCCAGGCGAAATATCCCAGGAGCATCCATTCCTGGAGCAGCTACTTAAAAACTGCACGTTCCCCCCAGAAATTCTAGATAAGCTCATTGGAGTTCTGAGAGAAATTGGGGATAAACCCATCATAGTACGATCTTCTAGCCTTCTTGAAGACAGCTTTGGTGCATCCTTTGCTGGC
>JAUVCJ010000275.1 GCA_030595765.1 Thermoplasmatota archaeon
GTGTTCCCTCCTTGATGCGTTGCGCACGCCTGTCAAGAATAGTCATCCCCTCATCCACAGATGCAAAGTTGCATCTAAAAGCCACATCTCCAGGTCTCACTTCCATCCCGATCCCAGCAGCCTCAAAGGGGCCTCTGCCGGTGTAGGTCTTGTATGGGTCGTAGCCAAGCAGTGCAAGATGGCTTGTGTCCGAGCCAGCCCTTATTCCAGGAGCTATCGGGTCCATCAAACCGTTGATGCCAACTGTTGCAAAGTGATCCAAGTTAGGAGTGAAGGCGCTTTCTAGTGGAGTTTTTCCATCCAGCAGAGCACAGGGTCTATCACCCACCCCATCCATTATCAGTAGGAGCATGTTCTCCATTCTTTGTCTTGGTTCGCCTTTGATTTCGTTGCAGGTCATTATATCACCATGAATATCAGGGCTCCGATCGCAGTGGCGAGGCCTATCGAGGCCATGTTCACCCCTGAGGAACTGAGCCAACCCTTCTGCTCCACAGTTGCTCCAAGCAGGCTGTCTATCTGGCAACCAAGGAAGCCTATCGAAAGAGGGAGGGTGACCAATAAATAGTTTGCTGGCAGCGTGTTCGCGAACGCACTACCTGGAAATAGCGATGGCATGGTGACCATGAAGAGCCATCCTGCAATTGCCGTGTATGCTGATGCAGCCAGTGCCCAGCCCAGGCCTGGCAGGGATACTCCACCGCTGGTGCCGGGTTTGACCACCCTCCTCGGGTTCGTTATCATCCGTGGCCGACTCGCGCATACTCCCATCTCTGAAGCAACGGTATCCGAAGCAGCAACTGCAACAGCGCATATGAACAGGACCGATGCAACCTCTTTTGGAATTGGAGTGATACCAATTTCGGCCAGCGCGTCGAAGCTAAAGATCGCGACCACCATCGGGATGATGCCGTTGGCCAGGACATTGTGACCGTGCCTCTCCCCCTCCTTCCCCTCTGAAAGACCTTTAGACCTTTTCATGGTGTACTTGTATTTGGTTGCAGCAAAGGAGGTGAGCAGGAAGAACAGTAGAAGCATGAGCCAGCTAGCATCCCCACAGACTCCGATGACAAAGGCCACCACGCTGGCGCTGACACTGCCCCATAGATCCAGAATGCCAGATAAATAGGCCAGCACTCCCAGTATGATGCAGGTAAGCAGCAAGAATGCGGTTAATGTCCCATCCATTGCCTTGACCTATTTATTTAGAGGGATAAGTAGGTTGCCATTCCAGGGCGATGAATGCTTTGTAATTCAGAATGATAAGCAAATTACCATTCCAGGGTTAGCCATATTGTCATTTCTTGCCGCTGATGGTCTGTCAGAACAACCATTCAGTCAGTCAAACTCTGTTCCCGTTCTTTTATCACAAGCGGCCAGAGAAGCGTCACCACGAACAACAGAAAAGCCAGAAGAAACCCCCATCTAACAGGGCTATACTGAATGAAACCCAGAAACCTCAGGCTACTTACAATCGCGAACTGGAGCCCTACAAAAAGGTAGAACAGGCCAAGAACATAATAGGAGTGCCATCGCGGTTTGAAAATATCACGAAGATGCCAGTGCTTCCAGAATCTTTGATTCTCTGAGCGTACAAGAGCCTTGAACCTTGCATAGTCACCATTAAGCATCATGGCAGCCAGCATGGCAATTAGCATTACTGACTCGATAGCCACATCCTCAATGGAGTTCCATGGGAACAAGGAGAGTATTTGAGAGCTGAATGGATACAATGGCAGGAAGTTTGAGAGCATGATATCTCCCAGAATATGGCTGAGGTAGGCAACGATTAGGAAGGGCCATTGCCACCTGCGTGCTAGTTTGAACCTGTTGACAAGGTATAGGGCCAGTACTAGCAACCCAGTGGCTCCCATCAGGCTGTGGCTGATATTTCTTAGAGCATAAATGTGAAAAAGGTCAGGAAGGTTGCCAAAGACCCAGATCAATAAGATGAGCCATCCATCCACAACAGGTCGTGTATATTTGGTTCTGGAGCCTCTATCCTCCACCTCATTCAGATCTGAACCCGCTATCCCATTTGCTGATAGCCATGACCTGGTAACAAAGTAGGCTAGTGCACAATGTCCTATCGCCCACATATTACCAATGACCACATGCTCGATACTTATATTGAACGATTTTTTGGCCGACTTTTGCCTTAGCCCCAATCCTTAACCGGTTTGCGCCCCCTGTCCCAACTAGTTTCCATGCGCAAGCCAACCCTGCCCGGCCTGGCCATTCTGCTGGCGATAATCGCTGTATCCACTGCATCCATACTCATAAGGCTCAGCAATGCTCCTGCGCTTGTGATAGCCTTTTACAGAATGAGCCTGGCCACCCTTATCA
>JAUVCJ010000183.1 GCA_030595765.1 Thermoplasmatota archaeon
TTCTGTCAATGTGAAGTAGCCATATTCAAACAATGGGTCATGGAACCTGCACATGGATATTACATTCTCCAGGTTGCCTCGATTCATAGGGTCATCACCCCATCTTGAAATATGTCCAGCAACGAGTAGATTGCTTTCTGAAACATCACAAAACGCACATTTCTTGTGATAATTGGCGAGGCACAATTTCCTTAGCTTTTTTTGACCAATCCGTATCTTGTGTAATCCTGTCTTTTCCTTTACATCAATTGTATCGGGTATGTAGGCTCGATTGGTCGAAATTAACTGTTCGATGTCATGGTCCTGAACGTTTGGGTCTGATATGTCCACCCTTGTTAGATCCACATTCTCCAAATACAGCAATTCATAAATCCCCCTACCCTCAAATGAGATGAATTTCTCATCCCTTAATTCCTGGAGAATCCTGCTCAAAGTTTGTTCGGGAGTTTTCCCCTCACTTTGAATGTTTTGAACGATATTGCTCAATTCCTCTTCTATTATGGTTTTACGTGTGAATAGCCGGTTGTTGTGTTTTTGAACACATCTCTCAATGGCTCTTTTCACCTCGTATTCCCAAGTTTTTTTTCCGTCCATTTTATCGTTTCACTGATGTTATTCCATTGATCTAAAGTTTTCCATTTGAGCAAAGCTGCAACCAAGCAATAACCAAGTTATAACTAACCTATAACTATGCTTATACCCACAACTCCATTTCCTAAGGAGGATGGCGAATAGGCAGGCTCATCCTCATGAGGATTTATCCTCTCTGCATTTTCTAGGAGAGCCATACTATCATTCCCCTGGCTTCACATTGTATAACGCGGATTCATTAGAATTTCTGGATAAGTTACCATCAGATTGCGTCAACATGATTTTTGCAGACCCGCCCTACAAGCTATCCAATGATGGTTTCACATGCCATGCTGGCAAACGTGTGTCCGTTAACAAGGGGAAGTGGGACAAAAGTGGTGGGGTGGAGGCTGATTTAAGGTTTCATCAGGCATGGGTAAACGGGTGCCGCCGTGTTCTGGCGGAAAACGGGACCCTTTGGATATCTGGCACTTATCACTCAATCTATACCTGTGGCCATGCACTTCAGCTTGCTGGTTTTCATATCTTAAATGACATTGCCTGGTTCAAGCCCAATGCTCCACCAAATCTAAGCACCCGATTCTTTACAGCAAGCCATGAGACACTTATCTGGGCTCGCAAGTCAAAGAAGGGGAAGCATACATTCAACTACAAGCTCATGCGGGAAGGAGCCTGGCCTGAGGATTCATTGAAGAAGCCTGGAAAGCAGATGAGGTCGGCCTGGTCGATTAACACCACAAGGCCAGCCGAGAAGAAGTTCGGAAAACACCCCACACAGAAACCTGAAGCCTTGCTCAAGAGGCTGGTTTTAGCATCAACAAATGAAGGTGATCTGGTGCTGGATCCTTTCACAGGTTCATCTACGACAGGGTTGATGGCTTATATGTATGGTAGAGAATTTGTGGGGCTGGACTTGGAAGAGGAATATTTGGAGCTGAGTATCAAGAGGTTCGAGGATTTGAGGGGAAGATTGAAGAGGGGAGGAAGGCAGGAGGCACTACCGACCCATTAGATTAACGGGGAGGCGGCTTAGGGGCGGGTGGGTGGCCGCCGTCGCTGGCTTCTTAGCCATGGTGTTGTCCATTTTGTTTGCTTGCTTACTGCATACACCTTTGATACTTTCACCCATCCCAAGCAAATGGGGATGTACCTCAACAACAATAACTCGCTGTTGAGTCCATGATTTCCTCGGAACAAAAACTGATGCCGCTTGATGATATTCAGACCAAAATATTCACTATTCGAGGTGTTCAGGTAATTCTGGATAGTGATCTTGCTGAATTGTTTAATGTCGAGACAAAATACATGAATCAGGTAGTAAAAAGGAATGCCAACAGGTTTCCTGAGGAGTTTATGCTCCAACTAACACCCAGTGAGTATGATAATTTGAGGTTGCAATTTGCCACCTCAAGTTGGGAGAATATCCAGCCCGTAAGAAATGAATCCATTTCAAAGCGCGGCGGCCGTAGATACATGCCATATGTCTTTACAGAGCAGGGAGTAGCCATGCTTTCGGCTGTTTTACGAAGTGAAACTGCTGTAAGGATGAGCATCCAGATTATCAAAGCATTTGTTGCCATGCGCCGGTTCATTCTCACTAACGCCCAAGTTTTTCAACGGCTAGATAGCCTCGAATTATGGAAACTTGAAACCGATAAAAATATGGGAAAAGTGTTGGATGCTATAGAATCCAAGGAAATACAACCAAAGCAGGGGATCTTTTTCAATGGCCAGGTATTTGATGCCTATAAGTTCGTCTCTGACCTTTTTAAAAGCGCCAAGAAATCCATAGTCATCATAGACAACTATCTGGATGATACCGTTCTCATCCATCTGACCAAGAGGAAGAAGAATGTCAAGGTCACCCTTCTTACTAGGAAAATATCCAAGGCCTTGGCGCAGGATGTCAAGAAGTTTAACGAGCAGTATCCACCAATCGGCATCAAGGAATTCAAAAATGCCCATGACCGTTTTCTCATCATAGACAGCAAGACAGTCTATCACTTTGGTGCATCCCTCAAGGATCTTGGCAAGAACTGGTTTGCCTTTTCTAAGATGGATATCAAGGCCGCTGATATGTTGAGCAAATTGGATGAGTAGCAATGAACAGGTATTGAAATATTTATCAAGGACTCTCTGGAAAATACAAAAAGCCAACAAGTTGTTGCCAAATTGAGCCAACCTGTTGAAATCAATGAATTAGATAATCAAGAGAAGGATGAACTGGTCACAACTTGTGACCGGTTTAAAAAGCTAAAGCATTCATCAAGCCAGCCGTATGCCTTTAGTGAGCAAGGTGTGGCCATGCTCTCTGCAGTATTGCGCAGTGAAACAGCCTTTCAGATGTCCTTTTCATAAACATTTCTACGATGTCCTACAGCAATAACCCAAAGTTCACCTCTCTGTTTGCGCCAGTCAATGATCACCCTATAATCTCCGACTCGGAGGCTAAAGTATGGATTTCCAGTTAGAGGCTTAAGAAAATGCTCGGGCCAATCCCTCATATCTTCTAACTTGGAGTAAATTCTCACTCTTACACTTTTTTCTAATCCAGCAAATTGGCTCATTGCCGGGCTGGTGAACTTGATGTCAGTCATCCAACTCTTTCCTCACTTCTTCCAGTGTCATACCCTCTCCCTTTTCCACCTGGGCCTTTCCTTTTTCAATAACCATGAGGGTTTCTCTGGAAAGTCGGCGTTCTTCACTGATCAAGTGCCTGATAGCATCTCTGACCAACTCGCTTTTATTGAGGTAGTATGGATGACAGTCGAGAAAGGTATCGATCTCTCCTTCCATTGCATTCGGAATTTTTACATTTAGTGAAGCCATAGTATCACTATAGTAATACGTAAGCTTTACCAATAAAGTTTTCTATTGGTCAAAATCCATGTAAAACATGTTTAAACCTTTTCGAAACCAGTGTCTAGCCAAAATTCGAATTCAGAAGATTATTAATCACATTTTTGGAAGATCTTAAGCCCATGATGGAGAGAATTCCCTCTAACTGGGGACTGGCGGCGTGAGCGAAACTTGTTTCGCGAACAAGGTCGTGAAAGCGCCTGCAGTGGGTGGGCGGGTGGCCGCCGTTGCCGTTTTGTTAGCCAGGGTGTTGTCCATTCTGTTTACCTGTTTGCCTGTCGCATACACCTTTGATACATTCACCCATCCCAAGCAAATGGGGATGTACTCTCGGTGCCATTGATATGTCGATGAGTCGAGTGAAAGGTGTTGTAATGCATAGTAGTGCTGCAATGCAATATCAGATTCCAATCCCTGAAGGCCCTGCATTTATCGATAGGCTAGCTGGAGTGATTGTTGATAATGCCGAAAGGAAATCTATAAATATGATTACGGAACATGTGAATGATGTGAGTAATATGGTCGCTGATGTTGATACTACTAGAATCTCGCTTGTGAAGAAGGGTAGCATTGACAGGGTCACCACCACGCTGGCTGTCAAGCTGGGCACAAAGCATAGACTGCAAGATATTGCAAAAAAAGGAGAGTCCTATGATGATGTAATATCTGGGTTGATTATGTCGAATGCCAAGCAAGCAAGTGAGATATCTCGCTATCAAGCACTACTGCAAGAGCACGATGTAAAAGAGCCAAACATACTGGAGGTTTCACAGATTGAGAAGGGCGTTGGAGGTATCACCCTCTCCAACGGAGCTGTAATCCAATTCTCCTACAACTTGCCAAGCCTCCCAATTACCGATTCGTATGAAATGGATATTGAAATAACCAAGTTTATTGCTACCAAAGCTCAGGAAAAAGAGGTTGAAGCAATGCTTGAAGATTCCGATCAAAATTTAATGCTGCATCTCTGGATGGTTGGCAGGATCATCACAATGCATTTTGACCCAGCTTTCGAACTGCCATCAAGAAAAAGAATAATTGACCCTGTTTACTGGAAGAAGGTTAGGGGCAGAATAGGTCTTTCTGATGGTTCCTATCGCTATGACATAATGGGGCCTATTATGAAATACGAGGATGGGATGAATGATTAACGAGCCAAGACTGGATACAGATCTGCTCAGGCCGTATTTTCGCAATTTGAACCATGAGAATGAGCATTGCTCGGTTCAAATCAGGCTCATAAGTCATCAGGAGCATTATGGATTTGAAGTAAGTTTGCGCCTGAAAAAACCTAAAAGTGGTGGTGCCTTTCCCCAGGGAAGACTGGCGCTTGAGCGTCATCAGTTGCATGGACATAAGGGCGTTCATGTCCAGATTAACTACCATCTTTTGGAAAATGCGCTTAAAATCGGAAGATTGTACATACTTTTTGATGTAGATAGCAATGAGGAATTGCTCGAT
>JAUVCJ010000274.1 GCA_030595765.1 Thermoplasmatota archaeon
GCGGGATTGACGGATTGATGAATGGATGGAGGGATGATTTGATTGGGGATTTGCTGAGGGTTTTTTGATGGATGGTAAATATTATGATCGAGATACGTAAAGATTCGCTGGAGGCAAAGGTGATCCATATACTCAAGGAGGTATATCCAGTCACGGTCACTGATGTTTCAAAGGAGCTTGGCATCCACGAGGGCAAGGTAGAATTGGCGATCAAGCGCCTTGCAATGAAAGGGGTTGTTGAACTTGAAAAGCTGGAGGATAAGACCTTCATCAGGCTGGTCAGGCGAGATTTTCACATGATAGGCTCGAACTCCACCCAGGAGCGATCCTTGAAAAGGAGAAGTGGCCGAAAAGCAAAACGCGCCTCTCCTCAAGAGTATGATGGAGACATGTTTGGGTGAATCCTCTGCCACTAATTATCTGACTACATGAGTATTTCTTAATTATTTCTCATTAATCGCACCAGTCACTTCTTTCACCCTGGATGAGTCCACCCCGCCTTGAACCTTGAAGTAGGTGCCAACGATCAATCCCTGCGATGCCTGCATCAACTTCCTAGCGTTGGATGGCGTTACACCGCTGCCAATCAGAATTGGAACTCCCAGTTCCAGTTGCGCGATCTTTTCTGGCAGCCCGGCCTCAACCTCACTACCTGTTGCAGAACCGGTGATGATGAGCGCATCTGCAAGACCTCTATGTACTATGTCTCTGGCAGCATCTTCTATCGAAGAATGCGAAAGGCATTGTGCATGTTTTACATATACATCTGCCAAGATCTTAACACCAGGCGCAAGCATGGCTCTGTACCTAAGCACACCTGCAGCATCGCCTTCGATGATGCCCTGGTCGGTTGCATAAACTCCTGATAGGATATTGACCCTGATGAAACCGGCCCCTGTTGACTTGGCAATGGCTAGGGCTGCAATGGCATCGTTGCGAAGCACATTTACTCCTATCGGTATGGGTAGGTCCTTTGAAGCATGCAATATCACTGCCGTCATGGCACTAATGGTATGGGCGGGTGTTGTGTTAGAATGAAAGGGTGCATCACCAAAGTTCTCGAAAATGATTGCATCAACTCCGCCTTCATATAGGGCATGGGCATCAGCTTGAGCCTGTAGAAACGGAAGGTCCCCATTGCTTTCTGGGCTGCCTGGAAGAGCTTGAAGATGCACCACTCCAATAACAGCCTTCATGTTCTGTTCAAGAACGAGTTCTATTGATGTGTGCTCCATTGACATATGTTCCATTGAAGGGAGATGGAAGGGATTATGTCATATAGGTTTCGCTTTTCAACCGTAAAAAATGGGAGGCATGTGCCTTTAGTTTCCGCCTTAAAAATAAGGCGATAAGGCACAATAGTTAACATCCTGAAACGTAATACCGACTTGCTCAATCAGTTGCACTCCTGAATGGGTTCACTCACCTCTGAGGCATACAAGTAAGGGTATGGCTATAATCACGTCTTGAATGGAGGAAAGTATATGACCAGCGCAATTAACAAGGATGCCATCAACAAGTATATCGAATGGCACAGAGGAATGTTCACTGACCTGCGGCTGGAGGACTTCCTTCAGGATAATTGAAAAGGGTTTATTTGAACGATGGGTCAAAGAATAATCTTATTGACGAACTATTGACGAACGAATCGTATTGTGAGGTGCGGTGTAAATAATTTTTGTGAAGTGTGGTGTTAAGTGTTCTGTTTTTTTCTTTTTTTAGTTTATTGAGACCCACCGCAATAGAGAAGTACGAGCATCACATTTGTTGGACAAACTGGGGGACCAACATGGCAAAAGATGATTCAAAATCCAAGCTAGAGGATAAGCTGAGTTTCAAGGTCGAGCCTGTCTGGAAGGACCTGTCAGATGCCAAGAGTAAACAGATTTTCAAGTTTGCTAAGGAATACATGGATTTCCTTACAACTGTGAAAACAGAGCGAGAGTCCATTACATGGCTACAAACAGCGGCTGAGAATAATGGATTCAAGGATGTTTCAAAGTTCAAGAAGCTTAAGGCCGGAGACAAGGTCTATTCCATCAACAGGGACAAGAACATCGCCATGATGGTAATTGGAAAAGAACCGATAATTAATGGTTTCAATCTGGTAGCCTCACATGTGGATTCTCCAAGGCTTGACCTCAAGCAGAACCCGCTTTATGAGGATAAAACTACTAGCCTGGCGCTTCTGAGAACGCACTATTACGGAGGCATTAAAAAATATCAGTGGGGCTCTGTTCCATTGGCACTTCATGGTGTTGTGGTTCTGGACAATGGCAAGAGCGTGGAGGTCAAAGTGGGTGAGGACCCATCTGAGCCGGTGTTCACTGTTCCTGACCTTTTGCCTCATCTTTACAGAAATAGCCAGGGCTCGAGAAAAC
>JAUVCJ010000008.1 GCA_030595765.1 Thermoplasmatota archaeon
CTGGCTTCAATGGGGCCACGCCTTTTCAGACATGGATGCATCACCACGATCCGAAATTTCCCATCTATTCATCCATTGGCTCTCGTGCCTCATCCTCCCTGGCTCATTATGTTCGCCTGGTTCGGACAGTCCCCGAACCGATATGGGTGTGTATTACCAGAAATGTATTTTTACTCAATCAAATGGCCTTTTTTCTTTCCTATTCGCTTGGTGCCCTCAGGGACATTTTGAAAATTCTCGGAGCTAACGACACGATCTCCAATTTTCCTCTCCAAATCAGTACGGGCACTCCCTGCAACAGCTCCACCCTCCCGGGCAGCAGCCTTGTTCTCTTCAAAGCCCTGCGCATCATGCTTTCTGGTGATCTCAGTGGTAGCTGCCTCGCCCAGCATTGTAAATATAAGCTCAAGGTCGTTCATATGGTCACGCAGGTTCTCTCGTTCAAGTCCCTTAAACTGTTTGTATTCGCTTGGGGTCAACCCAAAAGCAGCCTTTGAGATCTCAGCGGTGAGTATTGAAAATTCCAACTTTTGTTCGACACCTCTCTCACCCCACTCATCAGTAAGCTCGTTCCTGACTGCGATCCCTCTGCTCCTTTTTTCAATCCAGCTATCAGAATACCCTTTTGCGCGATAGGTCTCCTTCATGCGCTCCATCGCAAGCTCCGGATTCTCGATCTCCTGTATACGCTCGTAACCGATTTGCGCAAGCCAACGTTTGAATGGCTCCGCCCTCTTTGAGGGAATGGACTGAATGATGCGAAACATCGTCTCGGTATTCGCGCAATCTGTCATACGTTGTTTTCCATCAGGTGCGAGCAATTTCAACTGTCCGATATTTTCGGACACTTCATCATATCCTTCAGCAATAAGCTTCTTTTTGAGGTCGTTCCAGTACTTACGTGGTCTATCACCACTAACCAATATATCAACGATATCAACAACCGAGAAGAACCACTGCTCCTCGTGCCACGTCCGGCGAATATTCTTCCCTTGGAAGACAACCATCGCATCCTTGGAGTTCATGGCGAGTCACCCGGAACATTGCTTGGGACGAAGAGGCCCAGGCCAAAGTAATTTGCTTCACGGAAAAAATGCTCATATTTTCTCTCACTCATGAAATAACCCCCTCTGATATGTGCTATCTGTAAATACAATTCCCGCTAGATAGTCTTTGCTAGGGGGGTGAGTGAAAGCACTAGTGCAGTGAAGTGCTATGCTTCCAAAATTCTTCCAAAGTGTCAGCATTTGCCAGGGAATAGGGCATGTAAACAATGACCGACAGTCTCTCGGTTTTAATGGTAGATGTGCATAATGCTGTAGAAGTTTTTGAAAGCCAAAATAAAATCGCCACACCCTTAAATATTCTTTCAGCCTTACTAGTTCTTGGTTGCTGAAGAAGGTATGGAACAATGAAATGCTTGACATGTGGAACCCGAATGAAGCAGGACGTGATTGAAGGGGTAGAGATTGACCATTGCATCAACTGTGGCGGGGTATGGTTGGATGGTGGGGAATTGGAGTCCTTGACAGGGCATTCATTGGTGGCCTACCGTGAACTGGGGTGTCCAACATGCCATCAATTACTACTGACCAGGATGATCGGAACCGTTGAAGTGGATTACTGCAAGAAATGTGGCGGCACCTGGCTTGACAAGGGAGAGCTTGAGGGAATTTCCAATATAGACTCCAAAGAAGGAGGGGTCAAGTTGGCATTCAACAAGTTCAAGGATTCAGTTGCCAGCGCCAGGAACCTGGAAATTGCTAGAATGGGAGAGGACATAAAGAAGAAAGGGACTGGCACCATGCTAATAGACGACGTCTTCATCATGTACAAAGACGGGCTTCTCATTACCTGCAGCACAAAGCACCTATCACCTGGTATCGATGAGGACATACTTGCTGGCACGCTGGTTGCGATCCAGGACTTTGTGAGAGTATCTTTTGGCAGATTGGGAGATTCCACACTTCAGGCCATCAAATTTGGAGACAAACAGATCCTGCTTGAAAGGGGCGAGCACCTCATCACGGCAATGGTAGTTTCTGGAGATGTGCCAGAACAGATCCGAGACAGGCTTAAGGATGTGATCGGCAACATCGAGAAAAAGTTTGGAGACCACCTTAATGAATGGGATGGGAACCTAAATGACCTAGAAGGTGTAGGTGAGATAGTAAACCATATATTCGATTGAGATCAAAAGTCAGAACAATAGTCGAAGGTCAAGAAAGATTCTGCCAAAGTTATAGTCAAGAACCAATCATATTTGAGACTAAAAGAGGCGGCTCCTTATGACCTCTTTTTCCCTTACTGCCACGAATTCAACAAGCCTTTCCTTGATAGTGTCAATACCTTTGTGTTCAGTGCAGGATATGGATAGGTTCGGGCTATCCCGCTCAAGTATGTCGCTCTTGTTTTCCATGATCCATTGTGGTATCCGAGAAAATCCCTGTTGAAGCTCAGCCATAAGGCTCTCCTGCTGCTCCATTGTAAAGCCGCATTCTTCACTGGGGTCTAACAAGAATATAATCAAGTTAGCAAGATGCTCCATTGCATAAATGGCCTGCTTCTCGATGGGGTTTCTCTTCTCAAGAGGGCGGTCAAGCAACCCAGGGGTATCGATTAGTATCATGCCAAGCCTGCCCAGCTCCATATGGCCCAGCAAAATCTTCTTGGTTGTGAAAGGATAGCTTGCAACTGCAGGTTTTCCTGTTGATAATATCTTGACAAGCTGTGACTTCCCAACATTGGGAAACCCTGCTATTACGACTATGGTCTTGTTCAAGTCCACTGATGGAATGGCTTTCAATGTTCTTCTTGCACTGTCGAGAAATACCAGGTCCTTGGATATCTGATGAACAAGCGATGACATCCTTCCATAAGAACCACGTAGCACCTCTATCTGCTCCTTCGAGCCAGGTACATTCCTAATCTTCTCGATGCTTTCCCTGGACACTCGTAAAACAGAATGGCGGCACCATTTTAGGGCACCCAAAGACTTCTTCATCTTGTCAATTCCAACAGTGAGGTCAGCAAGCTCCCTGTAGAATGGATGAAGATTGTTCAGGCTGGGAAACGACAGCTCGAATTTCTTTAGAGTTACATTGATGTTGTCAGATGCGGATTGGATCCTGGTAGGGCCGGGCTCGGTCTTTCTTGCAGCCTTTTTAAACACTTTATCCAGGATCTCATCTGCTGTGAGTATGGTGGGTATCTGGATTGACCTCCAATCAAAGAGAGGGGTTTGGTCTAGCTGGTTCAGCATCAGTTCGGTCTATGCAAGTGTTCCGTTTAATGGTATCGAAAACGGATTGGCTACCAATTTTCGTGCTTCTCAGTGCAAATGTATTTAAATGAAAGGGACATTCGCCCAGAAAGGTTATATAAATTCAGCTATAGGCCAGGTGTTAATATGGAGAACAATGGTAAACTCCAACCCGTATTGGAGATGTTAAATCAGCGTTATGAGAAATACCACAATATCCTCGTTACCAACGAGAGGATAAAGAAATCACTGGGCATCACTCGTGGAAAGGCCCACAAGAAGGTAACGGAGATGTTGTACCACGAAGGAATCCTAGAACCCTATTACGAGGGTGAGGCCATTGAGGTCGCAAAGGTCTGGAAGGTCAATATCAAGAAGGTCAAGTCTGCACTTGGTCAGTGATTATCCATATTAGGATAAACACCCTCTAGAGGGAGCGTGATGGAAAAAATGGCAGCGAGCCAGGTTGATCCCATCAAGCTCAAAACGATTGAGACCTTCGATCTCATCGCCAAGCATTTCGATTCCACAAGGCGATATCCATGGCCATGGACCCGGAAACTTATGGAAGGCATCAAGCCAGGTTCCCGTGTTTTGGACATGGGTTGTGGTAGCGGCCGTGACATACAATTTCTAATCAGCAGGGGCATCAGTGCAGTAGGCCTAGATGCTTCGCGGAAACTGCTTGAGTTGGCGCATAATAAGATCGTAGATGTGAAAAGACCAGCCAATAACATGATGGTAGGATCCATGAATGATCCCACGGCAGATGAGCAGAAAGCTTGCGACACTGCACCGACAACCCAAGGGCTCATGGGTCTGTTCCAGGCCGACCTTGAAAACCCGCCATTCATTTCTGAATCGTTCGATGCAGTGATCTGTTTTGCAGCAATCCATCACCTACCGACCAGACCAGGAAGGCTGACTGCGATCAAGAGCGCTCTTGAATGCCTCAGACCAGGTGGGGCGCTGTTCCTGTCGGTCTGGGCAAAAGAACAGGAGAAGATCCAAAAGATGATCGCAGAGTCAGAATCCAGGCATGGATCTGAGGGAGCGGCTAAGAGGTTTCAAGGGGTGGAGCTGGCAGGGAAAAATTCCCAGGTTATTCTGGAAAATGGGGGATATTGGGTGGATTGGCACCACCAGGATGGGTCTGTTCACCAACGCTATGTATTTTTTCATGATGAGTTGGATTTTCGATCCCAGCTAGCGGATGCTACTTCGTTTTCGTGGACTTACGAAAAGTTTGGCAACAATCACTGCGCAATCATTAATAAGGACTAGCCAGATGGATTTAGGCGTGATAGTGAGCCCATATAGTTCTCTGGGATTGGCACTGATTTTTGTGTTCATCATACTTGGACTCAAGAAGAAGATGTACATGGTTCAATCCCTTCTTCTTGCAAATGGCGCAGTATTTTTTCTCCTCTTCCTCTACCGTACTATTCTGCCCTTGAACGATTATATGCTGATCCACTTTGACCATGTGTTCTGGGCGGAAGGAATTGTAGCCGGATCACATCCTTATGGCTCCATTTTGTTATCGATGTTCACCCATTTCGACCCTTTACATATCATATTCAACATGGTGTTTTTACTAATCCTGGGCACTCCTTTCGAGGAAAGGGTTGGTTCAAAACGTTTCCTTCTGATTTATCTAGTATCAGGCCTTGGCGCAGAGCTGGTATTTTCGCTCTTCAGCTTCTCGACCCCTGTCATCGGAGCATCTGGAGCTATTGCCGGGATCATCGGTGCATTTGCAGCCCTCTACCCCAGAGATGAGGTTTTCATGCCAGTCGTAGTCATACTGATGCGTGTAAAGGTCATATATGGAGCTATGATCTATCTTGCGACCCAGATATTCTGGACCATGATGCCGGGCAACCCCGGTATTGCATATACCGCTCACCTTGGAGGCTTCTTTTTCGGGTTGTTCATGGCTCCTCTAATTACAAAGAAAAGGGACTGGAGCCCTAAGGAGCCAGATTTTAGTGCGTTAAAGGAGCTTGCAAATGGGAAAGAGCTTCAGACCATTCTGAAAAGGATCGAAAAAGAGGATGAGCCAGAGGTGAGAAAAGCATGGCTGGAAGAGTTTGCGAACAAGAACATTTGCCCCCAGTGCATCTCGAAAATGAAGCTTGTCGGTAACTCCATTGAATGCAGCAATGGACATAGATATAGATTTTAACAGATTGATTTAAGCAGGATTTGCAGTGGGTGATGATATGCGGATAAATGCATTATGTGCGTATCTGTGGAATATGAATTTTAGGTCAAAGTGGAAGTCTCTCGACCTCTAGCCGGTCTGCGGTGGGATATTCCTCGGTGATGAAGCAATCAAAGTCCAGTAGCGGTGCCAACTCCTCCAGTACCCAAGCCGCCACCTCAAGCCGCTCCTTTTGGTCATCAACAATGGCCAGTTCCTCCGGAACATCATACTCCTTAATGATGAATGTTCGGAGTTCTTCGGGGTTCTGGCACTCCACCACCCCCTTGACGAATGTTCCATCTTTTGTTATCAGCTCATGCGGCTTCTTGGTGTTCTCGGCTCTTCTGCAGATGCGGTTTCTCAGCTGCACACCATCTTTAAACGATGAGGAGCAAAAATGGATGGACATCTTCAGTTGTACTCCTTCCAAAACGGCTCTGGCAGTCTCCAGGCTACCCTTGACCGCATTGGTATGGTCACCCCCTGGCTCATAACCCCTAGTTCTTAGGGCCTCCCAGTTGGTATCAGATATCTCGAACTCGTTCAGATTCAGAAATTCAACACCATTGGCATCAAGGATCTTAGCCAGCTCATGCAACTCGCTTTCCAGGCCAGGTGGAACAGGCAGCTCGAACCCCGTTGCTAGACCCTGCTTCTTAGCCGACCTTGCAAGCTCAAGGATATGGTGCTCGGAAATGCTTTTCCATTCCTCAGGAGGAAGATGGAACCTGATCTCATCCAGGCCGAACCTGGCCAGATCTGTGATGAATCGTTCGTTCTCGAAGTCAGATGTGTAGAGGTGGATATGATGCTCAGGGCCAAACTCGGTCTTGAGAAGTTCAATGTAATGAAGAACCCTATCTTCCACGCATGATGGGTTTCCTCCGGTAATGCCAGTGCCTAAGGCATCAATGAGCCTGGCTTCATTGATCACGTCCTGGTCTGAGCTTACTTGTAACTCATTGGCATAGACAACATCTACACCCATCTTTTTCTGGGAAACTGGGCAATAATAACATCCCTGAGAACAGAGGCCAGTAACGAAAAGTACGAGCTTTTGTCCTGGCCCGCAAGAGTAGCACCCGGTGGGTAGCGCTCCATAAAGGAGAGAGCCGTTCTCGAGGAATTTGGGTGTCATGGCTTGAGCAATTACCATTATTGCTATTAACACTAACTCACAAGATTCAGAATTTTCCTAAGTTAGCTATTACATCAGAATTTACCTAAGTTAGCTATTACATCGGAATTTACCTAAGCTAGCTATTACATCGGAATTTACCTAAGTTAACTATTTCATCAGGATTTTCCCAAGTTAAGAATAATATCAAGATTTCCCTAGGTTCACTATGACATCAATCCCAAATTCATTAATACCACTAGCCTTTTGGCCAGGTGATGAGGTTGATTTGGCCGGTAGTAGTGATGTTAATGGTCTCCCCATGGATAATGGGGCTTATTGGCAGCACGACTGCTCTTGCGCCTGTACCTGAAATATTCATTTCGGACGATTTTGAATCACACCTCACAACTACCGAGCTGAAAAATACCTGGGACATATCCAGCCTAGATGGTGTGGCGATAACCACATCAATTGCAAACTCAGGTGGTAAATCAGTAGAAATGTTTGGTGCAGACGGGCCTTACCTTGGCACTACTGTTGAAACCTGGGGGTGGAGGGCAATGCGCCAGGGCAGGATCTCTTTTTCGGTATTGTTCCCTGAAAACACCGAAAGTGGACCGAACCTACCAGTATGTCAGGGTATTTGGGAAGTATATTACCATTTGTTCTCGCTTTCATACAATGCTTCTGGGAGATGGCAACTTAGATTTCTCAATGGGTTGGAGATCTACAGCACTCCCCAGCCAGTCATACCCAACTTATGGTATGAAATCGACATCAGCTTTTCAAATGTGAACACCAGGGTATATGTCAATGGCTTGATTATCATCGATATCGATTTCCCAGCAGCTGGCCTTATCCAAGATAAGGACATTCAAGGCATAATATTCGGTTCATATAGGCAAAAAACCGACGAGAATTTCAAGTTATATATAGATGATTTTGAAGTTGGATACGACCCAATCCTGGAAGTTACACAAATAGACAATCGTGAAAGGGCAAAAGGCCTTTTAGACACCGCTGTAAACGCAAAAAGTAGTGCTGGTTTTCTACCAAGCCTTTTCAAGGAATTGGGAGCATTCTACCTGGGTAAGGACGATATGTCCAATATTCGATATACCCAGGCCTTGTATTACTATTCAGCATTGTACAAGGATCCAAGATACATGGATGCACTAGTTGATCATGGGGATAACCTGTTAGAGGGCATGAGAAGCCCTCAAGATGTACCATATTCATATTACTCAACTGTGATCGGGGCACACAATGGTGTGAACATGGGTGCCTATATCCCCCAGGCTGCACTGATATTCAGCGATTATACAGAATACATGAACACGCTGGAGGCCTCTCACTGGGCCTTTGGATGGAAGAAATGGAGAGATGACCTGCCAGACTCTACAGAGCCATGGATAGGTTACCATCTTTGGATGGTTGAGCATTATCTCTACTTTGGATTTGCCAACAAGGCCTACCTGGATGAGATCGGGATGGTTGTGAATCTTCTAGATACTTATGCAGACTCACAAGGGGCTCCAAGGGAATTTTTTACTGAAACCTCAATATTCACAGCCGAGACTGGTATAACCGTCCATGCCCTAATATGCCTTGCAGAAGTTCTCGGAGATGATACCATTTTGGAATCCGCCATTGGATTCTTTGATTCAGTAATATCACACTATTACTCAAATGAGGGCCACGTATGGGCATCTTCGGAGGATCCGGGATGGGATTTTTCATCCCAATGGGCCTGGGCCATTAGCGCCTTGTATCTTAACCAAATTACAGGAACAGAGAGCTACATCAACGTGTTCAGGGAGATCACAGACTTTTTGATATCAATGAAACATTTCCAATCAAGCTATCAACTTGGCAATCTGGGCATTGGGATGTTCATGGACCACTATCTCAATGGTAACACACTTTCCCTTCAGAAGGCAAACACCATTGCAAATTACACCTATGACAAGTTCGTTCACAATGGCAGGCTCCTTGATTCTGCAAGAAACCAGGAAGGAAGAGAAGGGGAGCTACACAACGTAACCCAGGCAGACAACCTAGATAGCCTTACAAGCCTTCTACTGTCATTGGACTCTGGCCTGCCGATGTTACCCCAGAGTTTTCTTCTTAAACCCTTCGCCATAGACCTCAAGGCCACGATGCTGGATGTTAGGGGGAGCCATCTGACTAGCTACTCAAGCGATGGGATCAACATAAGCGCTAGGTTCCTTGGAAGTGACAATCACGACCTTTATCTGGTTCTGCCCAGAGATTATGTAATTCAAAGCGTTTTTGTGAATGGGTTCTCTACCTCAGTCGAAAAATTGGAGTTTGTTGAGGTTTGTGGGATAAGATACCTTGTGTTTCAGGACGTGCTATTCAGTAATGGCCAAGCCACGATAGACATCAGCACATTCTCTGAAAAAGCAGGTGAACAGCCCGCAGACATCATCACTGTTGCCTTTATTCTGATCATTATAGCTTCTACTGTTGCGATGATGATTGGCAAGAGGGTGCGATCCAAAGCTGGAGAGGAGCCCATCCAAAAGCGTGCCATTGACAAATGGATGGAAACCGGAGAATCCAGGCGTGATTATAAAACACCCAGCTCTGGCCTTTCTATCAAGGCCAGCGAATCTCAGGCTCCTCCTTGGGTTGAGAATCTCCCAAAACATCATTTTCTCGCAGGCGACTCGAAGCTGGAGGATATGAAGCCTGTAGATGGAAAAGTCAAGCGCAAGGATACATGACTATTTTCTGGAAAGAACCATCAATACTCCTACAAGAACCCCAATAAGAGCCAAAGCGACCACTAGGCTGACCAGAACCAGGGTCAGCATGATGATACCTGCGATTGCTACTCCTACAAAAGCTGCCAAGAATGCTCTACCTGGACGCAGGTCGAAAAGGTAGGCAATGAGCGAGCCGGTCCATGCTCCAGTTACTGGCAGAGGTATTGCCACGAAAAGGACAACACCCAGCTCCTTGAAACGCTCTATCTTGCCTGAGGCCTTTTTCCTTGTTCTCTCAAAAAGCCTGGTAAAGAACCTGTCCCACATCTTCCAGCGGCGCAACCACTTCTCAACTTTTGGAAAGAATATGAGAATAATAGGAACCGGGATCATGTTACCTATTACTGATAGTGTGAATATCTCGAACCATGGCATCTGGGAAATGGATATGGGAGCGTACCATCCTGAACCCCACAGGAGAATTGTACCCCTTAGCTCTGCAAGCGGTATCATGGCCAGCACGATAACTATGAGCCATGGTGGAAAGTTGCTGAGCATCTCCACTATTAACTGGGCAAAGTCAACCATTGAGGCTGAATTGAAAGGGTTCCTTATAATGGTACCTGCCAGACCACCGGACTGCCACCAACCAGATACATCCAGTAGCCTCTTCCAAGGACCATCATATCGTCAGGCTCGAGCTGGATGCCATCCCAAATTGAATTTTTAAAAAAAGGAAAAAAGAGGAAAGGATTTGGAAAGGGAATTATTTACTCCGTGGTATCAGCGATGCCTTATCAAGCCCCTGCTGCCGCCTGCAATTCCTCGACATTCAGAATAAGAGCCTGGTCCATTGGAACAACCACGAACTGAACATTGCTTTCAGGGTCCTTTAGCATTGATATGTATCTAAGAGACAATATGTAGGTCATCACGTTGTCTGAAATGTTGCCACCCTGTTCAGCTAACACCCTCAAAGCTTCAGCCTGGCCTCTTGCTAGAACAACTGTCGCATTGGCTTCGGCTATGGCTCTGACCACTTCCTGCTCGGCATTGAACTGTTCAGCTTCAAGCCTGTTTTTCGCAGTTTCGATGTCCTGCTCACTGGCCTTTTTCTTTTCGATAGCATCCTCGACTTGAGCCGGTAATTCGATGTTTCTAAGCAACACATCCTCAACAATGATGGACTTTTCACCCAAAAGTATGGTTATTTCAGCTTGTAGCATCTCCTCGAACAAGACACGCTTCTCGATTATGGTCAGCATTGTGAAGTTGTTTGATGTTGCTATGTTTCTGGGTACAGAACGGCCTATGGGGTCGATCAGCACTTCTCGAAAGTCTTCCCCGTTTTGAACCCTCAACTCTCCCACAGTTCCGGGGTTTAAATGGTACCGAACTGTAATGTCTAGATCCATATTTATCTGGTCGCTGGATTTGACTGATATGGTTTCAGTCCAGGATTGAGTGTTGGAACGCACATCTTCTACCTTGTCCAGGAAGAATTTCCAATTGAATCCTTCATCCAACTCCGTTCCGATGTTGAAGCCTGATACGACTACGCCTTTGTGTCCTGCTGGCACCATATAAATGGAGGCCATCATTATAACCAGTGCTGTAATAATTACAACAGCCAATGTGATTACTACGAACCATTGCTTTCCTGACCACTCTTCCGGGGGTTTCATAAATTGTTCACTCCTTTATTGATAATTCAGTCTCATTTCCGGTATCCTAGACATCTTGCCCAAGACATTGGTATTCCATAAAGTGGTAATGTACTATATCTAAAAAAACTACCGTTTGTTTTCATCAGTTTCATTAGCGTGGTATTGAAGCTCTCTGTGTTATGCTAGCCGTCTTGTGGGCGTGTTTAGTTCGAGGCATATTCTGAGCCTGTTTAGTCCAAGGCGCATTATGGCAATACTCCGCCTATAACGGCACACTCCAAACAACCGGCGCATCGCCAGCAAGGTACATCCAGTAGCCTCTGCTAAGATTCCAGAAGACACTGACATCAAGAATCCGGAAAACCTGTACTGTCCTCAAGGCTAGAGTCCAGTGTGGGGTCTAGTGCATAATACGGATGATATTCTCCAATCCATCGTGAAAATTTTAGCCCATTAAAGGATTGCTCCATGCCCCTTGGGATCTGCACAAGATAAGCGTAATTGGGAATGTAGCCCAAAACCGTGCCGCCCATGTAGGCCATCATGTCCAGTAGTGCAGGGTTAGCAGTGCCATCCATCTGCAGAATATGAATATCATTGTCGCTTCTTGCCATCTGGCTCGTTGGGATGTTCATGGAAACGCTTAGAGGATCCCTTCCAAAACCCTTCACATACAGGTCGTTACCGAGGCCGCTAGCTCTGATAGTTGACGGGGCAACAGTAATTACTCTCTCTTTGATGGTGTTGAACTCATCATCCTGGAGTGTTGCCTGCTCCTCTGACATGACATGGGGGCTGGTGCCCATCACCATGAAAAGAGCTACAAATATCACAAAAATCCTACTAGATAGAGTCATTAAAGAACCCTTAAAAAGATGTATTAGATGTCTTGGTTTTAATCCTTGCGTTTGTAGTGATACAATAACACATACATAACATAAGAGGATGTGTATATTATGAAAGTCACTGCTTGAAAAGCCTATCCGATTTATTGCCTTACAAAGCACCCGATTTCTTCCAAATTTTTTAAAGTAGGGACAAGATTTTAAAGGTGTCCGATTGTTCCCGGGTTCAAGGAAGGTACATCCATGGAAATCAAGAAAATTGCAGTTCTGGGTGCCGGAACGATGGGCAATGGAATAGCCCAAGTTTCCGCAGCCGCTGGGTACGTTGTTGTTATGCGCGACATTGAGCAGAGATTCGTTGATGGTGGGCTTGCTGCCATTGATAAAAGCCTCCAGCGCGGGGTGGACAAGGGCAGGATGAGTGCTGAGGACAAGGCCGCTATCATGAGCCGCATAAGCGTTACCTTAGACCTTGCGGATTGTAAGGATGCAGACCTTATCGTCGAGGCCATAATCGAGAATCGCGACATCAAGAAGGCGGCTTTCAAGGAGCTGGATGGATTGTGCCCACCCACAACAATATTCGCTTCCAACACAAGCTCCATCTCTATTACAGAGCTCGCTGCAGCTACCAGCAGGCCTGACAAGTTCATAGGCATGCACTTTATGAACCCAGTGCCAATAATGAAGCTCATCGAGGTCATACGCGGCCTTGCAACCAGTGACGAGACCATGAAGATCATATTCGACGCAGCAGAAAAGATGAAGAAAACCGCTGTAGAGGTAAACGATTATCCTGGCTTCGCTGTCAACCGCATACTGATGCCCATGATAAACGAGGCCGCCTACTGCGTAATGGAAGGTGTAGGCAAGCCTGAAGCCATCGACGAGGTCATGAAGCTTGGAGCCAACCACCCAATGGGACCGCTGGCACTTGCCGACCTTATCGGCCTGGATGTGTGTCTGTTCATCATGGAAGTATTGCATAGCGATCTGGCCGACTCAAAATACCGCCCATGCCCACTGCTAAAGAAGATGGTGGCCGCTGGGTGGCTCGGCAGAAAGTCCAAGAAGGGCTTCTACGACTATTGAGCACTGAGCCTATTGCATTTGGCCAAAGGTGGAGCTGAAAAAGATTGTCACTGGCGGCGCATTGTGCACCGATTAACCCTTTCCCTTCTTCTTTTCATTTATTATTGGAATGTTCATTCCAGGCGAAAATGCTATTACTTTGAACACCGCCTTCAAAAACTACACTCCCAGGGATGTGGAGTCATATGGAGCAACTTCTAAAACCAGGCACACTTAAATATGCCACCCCGTATAAATGCCTGTACATTCCTTACTGGAGTTACCAACATGTTCCTTGCCGGAGGTATTAACTATGTCTCGTACTAGGTGGTTTATTTACTCAGTCCCATGTCTTTTGGTAATCTGTCTATCAATCCTGTTTCTTACTGCTGGAGGTGGCCTGAATGTTCAAGGTGCAACAATCATTGCTGACCAGGGTGGGAATGGAGATTTCCTGACCATCCAGGATGCAGTGGATAACGCTGCTGATGGGGATACCATCCGTATCTGGAACGGGACCTACACCGAGAATGTCGTAGTAAACAGGACCCTAACCATTATCGGGAATACCACTTCCAATGTAACCATAGACGGTGACCAGGACGCGCCTGTGGTAAACATCACGGCAGGCCATGTCAATATTACCGGCTTGAAAATTGTCTCATCAAGCACCAACTCCGATATCGGAATCGTGGTAATCAACACTACTCAAGCCAGTATAACACGGGTGAATTTCACGAACTTGGAAACCGGGATTCAGATATACAATTCGAGTCATACCAGTATCTCATGGATAAACATTTCCGGCATTGATGACGGGATTTATCTCCAGAAATCAAATTACACCGATATAACGGATGTGAACCTCACTAACCTGGACAACGGCATTAAGATATATGATACGAGCAACTGCAATATAACAAGGGTGAATCTGACAGATATGCAAGATGGGATTTATCTCTGGAACAGCACAAGCTGCAACTTAACCGGGATTAGTACCAATGACATTACTTATGCCATCCAATTTGTAAAAAGCAGCCAGAGCACCGTATACAACAGTTTGTTCTATAATATCCATGCCGGAGTAACATTCCAAGAATCGAATAATATCACCGTTACAAGCAACAATGTATCATTAGTCGGCAATAGCGCGTTTATAGCATACTATTCGGATTATATCAGTATCATAAACAACGAGGCGTACGATATTGAACAAACGGATGTGGCGTTTATTTGGGCCACGCATGTGACCCTGTCCGGGAATTCCTTCCAGAGAGGGATAGTCTGGGAGATGGAGCAGGAATTAATGCAATGGAACACGCATAATGTTGATGGTACAAATCTTGTTGGAGGCAAACCGCTTCTTTATTTGAGTGATCAGGTGGGCGGAATCATCCCGCCAGGATTAGGCCAGATAGTTCTTGTGAACTGCTCCCAGATGATAATTGAGGACCAGAGCATCAACAATACCCATATTTCCATCCAAATTGCATTTTCGAGCAATATCGATATATGGAACAACACCCTCTTTAACAATTCCCATGGATTATACCTATTCCATTCTTCATATATTTTCATTTACAACAATGAGATCGCATCACTTGATGGTGGTGCGGTAGTCATGGAGTATGTTGATTACAGTGGAATATACCAGAACAATTTAAACGACAACGATTTTGGTATCTACATGCTCTTTTCGGAGTACAATGTCATCTCTGGAAACACCTTAAACAATATTCCTGGCGGCTGCATCGGGATGGAATTATCTCCATATAACACCGTTACTGACAATGAGATGCTTAATGTCTCAGCAGGTATAGGTATCGGGGATTCTGGCGGCTCCGTATTCACAGGCAATGTAATGGTTGGCGGGGGGTTTGACATCTACGGTACAACGCTGTGGGACTGGAACTCCCTGGTCCTGGACACCTCCAACACTGTGGATGGCAAGTACATAAGATATGTCGTTGACCAGATCGGGGGCTCTGTGCCAATTGCGGATACCGCTCAGATCATACTTGTGAATTGCACTGGGGTTAATGTAACCGGCCATAGCATTTCCGACAGGCACGACGCTGTGGATGTCGCTTACTCCTTTGGGATAAACATCTTTGGCAACAATCTCACAGGCAATACAAGAGGTGTCAACTTCTACGAGACGAGAAACAGCATGGTGTTCTCAAACAATCTCTCATCCAATGATTATGGTGCTGTGCAACTGGGTCATTCACCCGACAACGAGGTGTCAAACAACAACGTGTCCAGCAGTACTGGAACCATGTTTTCTGTGGAATGCTCTGAGAATACCGTGCTTGAATCCAACTGGGCAGTTCACGGAGACAATAATGATATTCGCGTAACCTGGTCCAACAACACAGTAATTCATAACAACACACTGCTGGGCAAGAGCATGATAAAAATCGATAGAACACACTGGGCGGTTATGACAAACAACACACTTGTCAAGGGGATCGTGTGGGTATCCGATTCTCCAAATACGTGGGTCGAGGGAAATTACTTCAATGACAGCCAGGAGGCCGGAGTCTCTGTTCAAGACTCTCCAAATTCTTCGTTTATCGGGAATATTATCAACAATGCCAGTGTTCGCGGGCTAGCATTTTACGATTCACCGGACTGCCTGGTCAAGGACAACTACCTGTATGACAACGGCTGGCAGGCCATAGCTCTGGGAGAAGGGTCAGATAGGGCCACACTTCTAAACAACACTGTGATATCAAGCGGACTAGGCGGAATATCCATGTGGTCTGATGGCCACACATTGATAGAGAACACCATAACAGGAAGCAGCTCTCAAGGCATCCTGCTATCAGAAAGTAATGACATCACTCTCACCAACAATCAAGTGACCTTAAACGGTGAAGCGGGAGTGGAGGTCAAGATGTCAGAAAACATAGTCATCTCTGGAGGCACCTTCTCTTCCAACGGCATGCAAGGAATAGATGTATGGAGCTCCTCTCATGTGATGATTTCAGATGTTACCATCACATTCAACACATATCAGGGAATCACCATCGATGACAGCCCGTATGTTTCCATAATCAACAACGATATCTCCAACAATTTAGATGAGGGTCTAAGGATATACACCACAGACAACAGCACCATCTCTGGCAACATGTTTGATAGCAATACAGACATGGGCCTTTTTGTTGATGATATCAATGATACCGAGATATCGGGCAACACAATAACTGGCAGCACTTTTGAAGGCCTGCGGCTACAAGGGTCTCTGCGAAATACCATATCCAACAATGAGATCATATCCAACGCCAGATATGGGATATGGGTCGGCGGCCACACAAAATGGAACATCTATGTGGGTAATATCATTGAGGATAATGCATGGGATGGCTACTTCAACAGTGGCGGCGTTGCCACTGACAACACCTTCTACCATAACACCTTCATAAACAACGACGCCGGAGGAGGAGGGGTCCAGGCCTACGACAACAGTGCCAACTCGTGGGACAATGGCTACCCTCAAGGCGGAAACTACTGGCATGACTATGCCGGCGTAGATGTGTTCTCGGGCCCCAACCAGGACAAAAATGGCTCGGACGGCTTAGGCGACACTACATGGGCATTGGGGGGCACTGCTGGCAATAGCGACAATTACCCATTGTATGCCATCCCTGGGAACTACTCGGATGTGGTGGTCATGCTGCTGACCCCTGAGGATGGGGATGTGGTCTATGGCAAGGTGCATGTCAGCGCCCTTACAGTACCAGAAAAGGACACATTCATCATATTCTATGTAAACGGGATCCAGCATTCGATGGACGACACCTACCCGTTCGAGACAATTGTTGACACAACTAATTACCCGGATGCGGTCCCTCTGACCATTGAAGCCAGGGGTTCCCTAAGTGACGCAACAGATGAAGTGACTGTGATTCCGATCAACAATGTCGCAAGCGGAGATTACATCAGAGCACAAACGGTGCTGTTAGAATACCACCCAGAGCAGTTCGCCTCGGTGCTTGTTGACATCCAGAACGATCCGCCAATGTTTGATTCCCTAAAACTCTGGGTCAGATGCACTGACCCCTCTGGCAACGTGCTTCACAATGAATATTCAGTCTATCCTGATGACAACCAATATCGGGTACTTCTCCACCTTCCAACTGATGCAGTCCTGGGCGGTTATTCTGTTAGTGTTGAAGCAATTGCAAGCTACATGGCTTATGCGACATGGAACGCTACAGCCTATGCAACGTTTACTGTCACAGGCTCCGATGTCCGGTCAACGCTTGAAGGTCTTGAAGATTACCTCTACAACCTGGATGCCAACCTTTCGGATGTTATGGACGGGTTGGAGGATGTGCTTGATGCGACTGATGAGCTCAACCTGACCATCAAGGCCATCTCCATTTCTCTTGCTTCCACGAACGCCAGCCTTGCCCAGATATTGAGCGACCTGGGGCTTTCGCTTGACGATGTCAACGCCTCCCTGGCAAACACCATCTCATCACTGGAAGGGAACTTCCTTGGGGAGCTAGCCGGTGTTAATTCTTCACTAGCAGGCAAGATTCAGAACGCCCTTGCCGATATTACCGATGAAATCGGGGGTCTTAACGATACTCTCATGGCTCAACTTCTTCTGCTGGCAACCTCAGGGGATGTGGACGACCTCCAGGCCTGGATGGACTCTGTCATGGGCGCGCTTGACAGTGAGCTTGCCTCTGCTGAGCTGGCTCTAGCCAATCAGATTACTGGCCTTGAAGTAGCAACTGCGACCCATTACAATGACATTGTATCCGACCTGTCAGAGACACTTCTGGAGCTGTACACCCTCAGGGACTCTCTGGATGGTCACGACCGGGGATTGGATGACAGTATCGCCGGGCTTGAGGACCTGATGGCAGACATCGGTAGCACAACCATGACCGAGGTTCGCTCAAGGCTCACAGACATTTCCGGGAACATTAGCCAGTACTCACAAGCACTAGGTGATGACCTATCCGCCACCGCCGCCAATGTCGCCGACTTCGAGGCAGAGATGGAGGCCAGGCTCACAGACCTAAACGATACCCTGACCCAGCTTGATAAGCTTCAGAGCATCTTGGATGAAATGGATGCCCTGGCCAATGAGCTGGAGCAGGCCGAGAGCGAGCTTAAAGGCGACATCGAAGGGTCCGGAGCTGAGAACTCGGACCAGAGCCAGACCATCATGCTCTTACTGTTCCTCGTTGTTGTGCTGACGATAATATCATTGCTCATGGGGATGATGGCTCTCAAGGGTGGCAAGATGGATACAGCTTTGATTGAAGAGCGCAAGGACATTGAAGAACCCACGGATACTGAACAAGCCAAAGGCATTGAACAGGCCAATGATGATGAAAAGGCCGTGGACATTGAAGATATCGATGATATTGAGCAAAACAAGATGGTTTGATTCATTAATGCCAAAGAGCTTTGACATAAAACAAAATAGATGTACCTGGCTAGGATGCAAATCACACGCATAAGAAGATGATATCACGATTTTCAAAAGAATACTCATAGTGACCGACGGCTCGAAACTTGCCGAGAACGTTGTGCGATATTGTGCTCAGAATTTGCCAGAAGCTGAATTTCATGTTTTGGGAATGGTCAACACCATAAGCATTGGGTCTACCCACAGGACAATGATGCTGACTGAAGTTCTCAAAAAGATGGCTAAGAAAGCTGTCAATAAGACAGCTAAACAATTGCAAGACCTCGGCATTAAAAAACTGCATAAACACGTATTGACAGGTGTTCCCATCATGCTCCTTGGTCTAGGGATCACAACACTGATAATCATCGTATGTCCGGTGCTACCGTTCTGATCTGGCACTTAGCGAGATAACACATATAGAAAGCATTCATCAGTGCAATTATCATTTCAGCTCTCAAGCTGCTCTCTGATTGCATCAATATACGGAGATAGAAACTTGGCGATCTCATTCATCATCTGTTCATCGATCTTGCAAAAAGCTGATGGGTCGTTGCTGTCGATATCGATCTCTGCAACTACCTTATCCTGGTGCCAGATCGGGACAACTAGCTCGGAACGTGTTGTGGTGCTGCATGCAATGTGTCTTGGGTCTGCATGAACATCTGGAAGGTTGATGGTCCTCTTCTTCCTTACTGCGGCTCCACATATTCCTTTCTCGATGGAAATGGTGGTGTGAGGAGTGGGCGAGCCCTTGAAAGGCCCCAATTTCAGCACGCCGCCGCAAACAACATAGATGCCAACCCAGTTGAAATGATCGAAGCCCATATGTAGCTGGCCTACAGCCTCCTTGGCAGGATCCTTTGAGGATGTTATCTTTTTTATTAGGGTTTTGTAGGTCGATGTTAGATTTTCTCCATAAACCATTGAATTCACTTCCAGTAGAACTGCGTTTCTCCCAGTCATCAAACAATTATGACTGGTAAATACCCTTAATGTGTGCGTCTAAATATCCTTTTCGCTGGAACTCTATTGACCTGTTATTGAGTTATTGTCTTTTGTAGCCAAATATGTAGCTCCAACGGATATCCTCATACCAATAATTCACAACTGTTCACTCCTTGCACGACTACAGTATCTTCTGCAATACATCAGCCAGGTCGTGTACTTGTATGGTGGTGCCGCAGTAATTGCAGAATTTAAGGCCTTGGGGGCTAGAATCGCCTGATATCTCAATGGCAGCAGAGCATTTTGGGCAGTTGTAAGTGGTTGTCAGGCCGCCCTTGCGCATCTGCTCTATCAATCGGTTCACATCGACAGCCACGTTAGTGGTCTGCTTGGCCTTGCTCCGCACCCTACCAGCCTCCTCCCACAAGCCAAGCTCGTCGTATAAACGGCCGCATTCCTCGAACTTCCCAGCAGTCTCGTAGTTTTTTGCCATTGCCATCTTGGAATTGCGCTCAAAGTCCATTCCCTGGTCATAGGCCTGGATAAGCTGCGGAGGTATGGCATCCCTGATGATGACAACCCTTTGGCCCTCCAACGTGAATGTTGATATTAGCACTTCCATCTGGTTCCGAACGTACCTGAAATGGACTGGCATTTGCTGTTGTATGAAACCTGTTAGGCAGCCAATGTTGCAGAACTTCAGCGGCCTGTTCATTCCAGAATGGTATGGATCGCTCTTCCACGCATCGAAATCACGCTGTCTCTTGTTTTGAAGCACACCGAAGCGTTCATTACGAAGTGTGTTGTAAAAATCCGAATCGATGGCCGGCAGATGCACAGTGCATGAGGCGCACATCTGTTTTTTGCAATTTGAACAGGCCAGAGTGGAAAGGAACATCCCTTTCTTGCCACAGTTGAAGCATTGCGCCATATGATTTGATATCTGATTGAGAATATTAAAGAATATCTCATAGGTATCATAGGCAAGATCAATCTGACTTTTTCTTCCCTTATACCACTCTTGGCACCCGCTCCTTCCACTCCTCAAAGCCATCCAGGTCATCAATCTCAGCCTCTTCCACGTAGCACAAGCGCACATACATCACCAGCAGGATAGGGGCGAAGATGTTGACCAGCAAAGTCGGCCAACCGAACCACCAGCCCACGATTATCAGGATGAACCCTAGGTACTGGGGGTTGCGCGATACTGCGTAAACTCCGGTTGTGACCAGGGCTTTGCCCTGCTTGATACCCCTGAATAGCTGGTACCAGGCCACCACGATCAGGATAGAACCTACCGTCATGATGATGAGGCCATAGGTCATTGGGATCGAAAGATATAGCTGGACTCCCAGAAAATTGATGTTGAATGGGGTGAGTAGGCCTGGAGATGGGGCACCTGCCAAGCCAGCGCTGGGCCCGGCAATAAGGAGGATGAGCAGGGGGATGCCATACATCTCAACGAACAGGCTCACAATGAAGGCACCAACCAGGGTGTACTCCTTCCAGTCCACCTTGCGCCTAAAAGAGAGTGGTATCAGAAAGCTCAAGAATATCGCAATGTTGGCAATAACCACATGCCACTGGCCTACAACCACGTCAGGTGCGATGGAACCGCTGATATGAGCCTGGAAGTGGTCGATGAAATGAGGCAGGAACAGCAGAATGGATAGGGCTGTTGCAACAATTATTCCACGGGCCAGGAGATTCCAACGGGAAAGCCCAAGAAAGCTGATGGAGTTGCCAGAGGTGGGGGTTGCTGGTGCCTCGTTCATTAGACTGGCAGATGGATGCACTGCATAAACCTTTTCGGGATAGATAATATATGTGTTTTAATATGGTGAAGAATATGGAAAAAATAGATTTCAAAAAGGAGCTGAAGCACCTATATGTCCCTGGAAAAAAGGACGTTGTCACAGTTGAGGTTCCTGAACTCAAGTTTCTGATGATCGATGGGGAAGGGGACCCCAAGACCTCCCAGGGTTACAAGGACGCCATAGAGGCTCTGTTCGCTGTATCCTATGACCTCAAGTTCAGCATCAAAAGAGGGCCACTGGAGATCGATTACGGGGCCATGCCACTCGAAGGCCTGTGGTGGGTGGATGACATGAGCAAGTTCAGCATCGAGGAAAAAGGCGATTGGAAATGGACTGCCATGATAATGCAGCCAGGCAATGAGGACTTTGAGATATCTCAGGAGGATGTGAAACAATCCATCGCACGAGTACAAAAGAAAAAAGGCCTGGTCGCCCTGCCTAAATTGAGATTTGAATTATATGACGAGGGACACTCTGCCCAGATAATGCACATCGGCCCTTTCTCAGATGAAGGCCCTACCATCGAGAAGATCCATGATCACATTGAGAAGAGCGGGCATAAGAGAAAAGGCCTGCATCATGAGATCTATCTTAGCGACTTTAGAAGAACTGCGCCAGAGAAATTAAGGACAATTATTAGGCAACCGTTTGAGTGAAAATTATAAAGATTTATTCTATCCCTAATTTTTCCAAAATATCCAGAACCCCTTGGAGCGCTTCATCGAAATCTGGCAGGTTCTTCATCTGGTGCCTAAGCGAGCTTTCCCATGCTGCTCCATAATATTTCTCCTTCCCATTGAAATAAGTGATTTGTGGTGTTATTCCTTTAAACTTGCACTTCTGCATAAATATGTCCTGTAGACCATTTTTATCAACGTGTTCCCACAGGCAGTATACATCATAAAGATCACGCGGCCTTATGCGCTGAAATAGTGCCCTGACCTTTTCAGCTACAGTTTCCTGTAAAGAATACACATCTACAATAGCATTGTATTCATCCGAATAATTGTGGAAGACCGGCAGTTGTTCAGAGGGGGTCATCAATATTTCATTTTCAGTCTTTGATACATCCAGTTTTATCTTTATCGGTGCCCCTGCCCTTCTCAATATCCTAAAATAGACTTTGCCAACCCACCCATTCTCATTTTGTTCTAGCACAACCCTATCCTCAAAATCAATGTTGGCCTCATCGCGAGCAAAATCTATACATTCACGAATCACTTCTTTCAAGCGGTCATCATTCACCTGGCTAACCATTGTGAAGTCAAGGTCATCGGAAAATCTATAGTTGTTGATGTGGGTCTTTCTTATCGCAGTGCCACCCTTGAACACCATCCCCCTTTCCTTTGAATACAGGGCTTTCAAGAACCAGTTCTGGGCATAGTCCCTTTCGATAGTTGATGTAGGCACCCCATTGGCTCTTGCATGTTTTGCTATCTCTGTTGCGGATATCATTCGATATTCTCCAGAGTATCTTCAGCTAGATTAATAATTAATTTCCATTTGCTACTCTTCTCGCCCTCATGGGGCATTGAAGGATCCAGGTGGAGATAGTTGCTTATATTTCTCTTAAGTGGCGGCAGATGAATATCTATTCCATAATAATCACAGAGAAATCCGAGCCTTCTTATCACGCCTGTGTTATTGATCTGATTTGCGTAGTCTACAATTATGGTCTTATCAAACGATTGTTCTTTTATGCCTTTTATCACCTCAATGATCCCTCCAGAATATCTGGGCCAGTCTAAACAATCGATGATCGTTTTTTCCTTGTCTGTGATGAATATCTTATGATTATCGAACCAGGCTGCCTTTAACCCAAAGAGCTTCTGGGGCTTGATCTTGATTATTTTATACCTGACCCCAAACACTTCCAGGCCCAGCTTTTTCTTTCGGGAGGTTGTTTGGATAAAGACAGTCGATGGAATCTGATCTGTGAAGCCGTAGTAATGCAATGCACTCCAATAAGAGATGCAATAGGGCTCAACAAGCATGGAGCCAATAACAAATTCGTTGAGAGTGTATTTGCCCTTTTCAGCGCTAAGGGGTATTATTATGTACTTTCCATTTTCGATGCGCTCTATCCATCCTTGTTTTTCCAATCTATATAAGAGTTTTTTAAGGCCACTATCACTCATCTGGGTAGTCTTTCTCATATCATTTATAGTAAATACTTCGCTTAGCTCTGAGAATTTATCAACAAGATTTGATTTTCTCATTTTTATACACCATAGTTCCGGTTATTGTCCACTTTGGTGCATACAATTGAGACGCGGGATATATATAATTATCGTTTTGAATGTTTCAATCATTGCCCGACAAAAGCAATCTACACGAACAAGTTCAAAGGAGAAGGGCATTACCCCGAACCTATTGAGCAGTTGAAGGAGAAGCTGAAGGCTTGATGGATAAGCCATGTAGTATGTACAATGGAGGAAATCCGATAATGGAAAAGCGCGTGTATGAAGCAATATTTTTTAAGCAGTTAATCTTATATTGTTCTAAATTCAGGGATGATTGCATGAAAAAACAAATAACAGTGCGTGCTTGTGATGGTTGTGAGACGATATTAACTGGATCAGAAGATGCACTC
>JAUVCJ010000172.1 GCA_030595765.1 Thermoplasmatota archaeon
TCTTGTAGAAAAGCCGGTCTCCTAAAGGTTTGATGTAACCGAACTTCTCATTTAGCACCTTTGCCATGCCCACTAACATACTGGTCTTGCCAGCGTTGGGCTCCAATGAACCCACCATCAATGTTCTCATTTTGTTGCCTCCTTTTCTCTATCTATAGATAACAGTATCCTTGCATCCAGTGCCTTCGCGCCCTTGCCTTGCTCGAATACTAATAATGGATTTATCTCGATATCTGTAATCCCCGGGTTTCTAATCAAGGTATGCCCTACCATCTGGATGGCATCTACAACTGCTTCAAGGTCCTTTCGCGCCTCCCCTCTGGCACCCATTATGAGTGGATAGGCCTTGGTCTGTCCTATCATATCCAGTATCTCGCTTCTGGACAGGGGAAATGCCCTGAAAGCCACATCTTTCATGATCTCGACGTAAACACCGCCTAGGCCAAACATTACAACTGGCCCGAATGAGGGATCCTGCCTTGCTCCTACAATGGTCTCAAGGCCTCCCACCACCATGTTTGATATCTCCACCCCTGTTATCACAGCGGCAGGAACATGCCTGTGGGCATTGAACATGATGGCCTCGTAGGCATCCACCACCTCATTTTTGTTAGCAATATTCAACATGATCCCACCAGCATCACTCTTGTGGACGATATCCTTGGACACCACCTTCATGACAACAGGATAGCCGATCTCTTCGGCATAATCGGCGGCCTGGGCAAGGTTTCTTGCCACTTTGCTACCAGGTACTGGCACCCCACAGGCCTCCATCACTGCCCTGCCCTCATCTGCAAGAAGGAAATGTCTACCAGCCCTTTGCACATCTTTTATCGTCTGAGCCATGGCATCGAGGTCCAAGTCTGGTAGTGAAATATCCTGAGCTGGAGCCATAACATTCCTGTGGAATGAATAGAGTGATCCCATGCATGAGACCGCATCGTAAACATCTGGAAAGATGGGGATATCCAATTCCATCAGGTTAATGACCTCCCTATCAACCTCCTCGCCTCCCATCACAGCAAACACTATGGGCTTGGTGTTGCGGTACTCCTCCCAGTTCTCTTTGACTATTTTGGAAAACTTCTCAGCATCAAAATATGCAGTCTGGCAGCCAAGGCATATCACTGAATCAACTGAGTCCATAGCAAGAGCGGTCTTGAGGGACCTATCATAATCTTCTGCACTAGCACCACCTGTAATATCAACCGGGTTCTTTGCAGAGCCATACTCTGGCATGACCTCACTAAAAGCCTCCCTGAGGGCTTTGGAATCATCATAGAGCTGGACATTGAACTTCTCACAGGCATCCGCGGCCATCACCCCTATGCCTCCACCATTGGTTATTATCAGGGTATTGTCCCCCTTTGGCAACCTGGAATTGCTTATGAACTTGCACCAGTCCAAAGCCTCCTGTATTCCCTCTGCCCGCATTGCTCCACACTGCCGGATCACATCGTCAAATACCTCGTCGGCTCCGGCCAGCGAACCTGTGTGAGATGCGGCGGCCAGGGCTCCTCGTTTGGATCGGCCAGACTTGATAACAACAACAGGCTTGACCCTTGTTGCCCTCTTGAGCAGGTCAACTATCCTTCTGCCAGCTTTCATGCCCTCGATGTACATCATGATTATCTCGGTTCCAGGGTCATCCACCAGGTACTCCAATAGATCAGCTTCGTCCAGGTCTGCCTTGTTGCCTACTGATACAATGGCTGAGAGCCCGAGGTTCATGGCCTTAGTCTTGCCTATAAGGGCAGTCCCGATCGCACCGCTCTGGGTAATGATAGCGACCTTTCCTGCCTTCATTCCCTTGGGCCCGAAAGTGGCATTAAGGGACGCAGCTGCCGAGTATATCCCGAATACGTTGGGCCCCATCACCCTCATTCCGTGCTCCCTGGCATACTCAACCATCTCGGCCTCTTCTGAAACGTTGCCAATTTCGGAGAACCCAGAGGTTATTATAACCACATTTTTAACACCGCTGGCGGCGCATTGCTTCAGAGCATCGAACACAAATTTTGCTGGAATGGTTATTAGTGCAAGGTCTATGCCACTGGCTCTCCCAACCTCATTGTCCCCATTAACTCTACCATTATCTACTTGGTCCAGAGAGGTAAATACCTTTTTTCCAAACAACTCCCCACCTTTCAAATTGATGGGATACACCTCCCCACTGTACCCGCAATTAACGATATTGTCCATCAGAATGTGGCCGACCTTGTTTGGATCGCTTGAAGCACCTATCACTGCAATGGATCCCGGCTCGAACAGGCTCTTCATTGATGACCCGTTCCCGGCACTTGCTCTCATAGTGTTCATTTTTCATCCCCTGAAAGATTTTTCATCCCTTGAATGACCCATTCATCCCCTGAAGGCCATCTTCAGCTCGTATATGCCCTCTGATAATTGCTCATGGATGTCATAACCCATCTTCTGGAAGAGTTTCATCATTGGTCTGTTCTCCACCAGAACCTCTGCTGTGAACCCAAGCAGACCCTGCCTCTTGGCCAGATAGGTCAGGTACTCCAGTAGCAACTGCCCTACCCCACTGTTCTGGAACTCATCCCTGACAACAAATGCCACATTGGCTGTGTGAGCAAGCTCTTCTATTGCGTACTGGCCAAGCCCGATTACCATCTCTCTTTCCTTTTCTTCACTGCCTAAGACAGCAACCATCATCATCTCGCGGGTGTAGTCGATTACAGTGAACTCCTGAAGTCTCTCATGAGGGATGTCGTTGCGCATGGATATGAATCTACGATGGAGGCTTTGGTCCGAGAGCGAATAGAAAAAATCCTTAAGGGCTGGCTCATCGTTTATCCGAACTGGCCTGAGCAGGACCTCAAGCCCATTCTTGCTGGTCCGGTAGGTTTCCAGCTCCTCGGGATACTCCCCTCTCTTTCCAGGTATGAAGGCCTGGTCCTTGTAGATTATATTGTGCTTCTTTGCCTCCTTGATGAGCTGAGGCCTGAACTTGGGGTGTGCTATCGCTATCAGGTCCATTGCCCTCTCACGAATGTTCTTGCCATGAATGTGTGCGATGCCGTATTCTGTGATCACATAGTGGATGTCTCCTCGATTTAGGGTGACACCGGCACCGGACTGGAGGAAAGGCACTATTCGTGATACGGTCTCATTCTGTGCTGTTGACTGGAGAGCAAGGATTGTTTTACCGTTTGGTGCAAGTATCGCACCGCGCATGAAATCAGCCTGGCCGCCGATGCCGCTGTAAAATGTCTTGCCAAGGGACTCTGCAGATGCCTGGCCTGTGAGGTCGATCTCCAATGCGCTGTTGATGGCCACCATGTTCTCATGCCTTGCTATCACCATCGGGTCGTTCGTGTACTTGATGGAACGGAACTCCACGCATGGGTTATCATGAAGGAACTCGTAGGTAGCAGAGCTCCCCATCGAGAATGATGCTATACTCTTTCCCCGGTTGATCTTCTTTCTGGAATTATCCACCACCCCCTTCTTGATAAGCTCCACAAGCCCATCACCCAGAAGCTCGGTATGTACTCCCAGATGCTTCTTATCCGAAAGTGCAGAAAGCACTGCGTTTGGTATGCTCCCATAGCCAACCTGGATCGTATCTCCATCTTCCACCAGCTGGCTCACATAGCCGCCTATCCTCCTGACAATGTCACTTGGAGGTTCGGAAGGGAATTCTAACAGAGGCTCTTCATGCTCTATGACAAAGTCGATGTCATCTATGTGGATGAATCCATCACCATGTATCCTTGGCATCCTTGGATTTACCTGGGCAATGACCAGACCTGCAACCTCGATTGCAGCCTTCACTATGTCAACGCTTACCCCGATGTTCATGTATCCGTGCTGATCCGGGAGCGAGGTCTGGATAAGTGCCACATCCACAGGCTGAAGCCCTTTCATGAAAAGGTCTGGAACCTCGGATAGGAATATGGGAGTATAATCAGCAAACCCCTCATTGACAGAATCCCTGGTGTTGTCCCCGATGAAAAAGGAATTGTGCCGGAAATTGGACTTGAACTTCTCCTTGGCATAAGGCGCGACCCCCAATGTCCAAACATGAAGGATCTCGGTGTCAAAAAATGCTTTCGGGTGGTTCTCCACGTACTTGATCATGGAATTGACCAGGTACTGGGGCTCGGCGCATGCAGTTGAAATAAAGATGCAATCCCCTTTGTGGATGTTATTAAAGACCAACTCCTCAGAAACGAACTTATGGGGGTATTGCTCCCTCATTTGCGCCAGGTTATTCTCTTTTTTTTTGTTCATCTAGGTTGCACCTACCATGGTTTACAGTAATGGTGTTACCAGAAATGGGGTTGCTTGAGATTTTGTTATCAGAGGTTGTATTATCACAAATTGAGGTGCCTGACTCATTTATTCCCAAAGAAAAAACAAGAATCTGACTCTTGTAGTCCTTTTCTTTGGGTTTATTGGCGGTTTGTTTCCGCTTTTCCGGCATCTATAACAGATATTAAACGACAAGTTAATATAATTAAGCAACACTAATTGTTACAGATGGCAAACATTATGTCTAAAACCGGTCAGAATGGTAAGAAAAATGAGTCAGATGACATACTAGAAGCGCTGCTGGATGATCCTACAAGGAGTGTTCGGGAGATTGCCAAGGACCTCAACACTTACCGCCAGAAGGTCTGGCGCAGAAAGAAAAAACTTGAGGACGAGCACGTTATATGGGGCTACACCGCAGTCATAGACGAGATGAAGCTGAACAACGTCAGGTTCCTGATATTAATGAAGACCAGACCCATGAGCGAAGGACTTGCGGAATTGATGACAAACAGAGTGGCCAAAGGTGAGCCACGCAAACAGGGAGTACGCCTTATCAACCTCTGCTATGTCAATGGCGAATTCGACTGGATACTGATATTTTCAGCTCCCGACCATTCGATTGCCCGTAGATACTATGACACACTTAGATTGCTCTATGATGAGTTCCTGCTGGAGAAGCCATTGATGGTGAATGTGGATTTCTGCATGGTTGCAGATGGCAAGACAAATCCAGACCTGAAACAGATATTTGACTTCATCCCTAAGTAATAATATCTCAAGGATTAGATAGGCATTTTTCATAGTGGAAACATCCAATTTGTAAAGACTGCAACGCCAGAGAGCCAGGCAGTAAAAAATGGATAGCATTTCACAGCTTTGCCTTTGAACAAGAAAACCCTCACTGCGTGAGGGAAAGTA
>JAUVCJ010000267.1 GCA_030595765.1 Thermoplasmatota archaeon
AATGTCTTGCCAATTCTCCTCCGCCCATATATTGGTATCAATTTTGGGCCTTTTCTTTCCATCATCGCCTCAATTGAGCGTAATTCCTCAACGCGATTATGAAATTTACGGACGAACATGATTATCTTTTATGTCCGTAAAAGTATTTCTAGTTATTGGATCTCCTTCCTTATACCCATATCATTCACGCAAGACTCTTTATCAACTCTGAGCAGCTGCAGTATTGCACTCTGCACCCATTTACCTGAGTGGTTGCCTTCTGACCCCGGTAATGGACAACGAATGCTTTTTCAGGGTTATAAGCGCTGATAAACGAACGCAGGCTTCTTTCGATCTTTGGCGGCTCGCTTTTGAGCTTGACCTCGATAGGTATTAGCTGGCCATCCCGTTCAACAATGAAAACCACTTCAGCCTTAGCCTTGGTGCGCCAGTATTTTGGCATCAATCCAGCTTTTACAAGCTCTGTTAAAACGTAGTTCTCGAAAACCCTTCCATCGAAGTTTGATGGGAAGCTTTCTGATATTAGATTACGCACGCCAGTATCTAGAAAATAGATCTTTGGCTGCTTTGTCAATTCCTTTGTTTTATTCGTGAAGTATGGTTTTACCTTGATGATGATATAGCTCATGGCCAGGGCATCGATGTACTTCTTTAGGGTGGGAAATGATAATCCAAGGTCGCTGGATATGTTGTGATATGATACGGGGCTTCCGATGTTCACTGCTAGATACCTTGAAAGTTGTTCCAATGAATCTATGTCATTTATCGAGAAGTTGCTGGCGACATCCTTGAGAAGCATTGTCTGGTGCAGATCCTTCAGCTTATTCTTCTTAAGCTCGATGCTCTCCTCCAGCACGACATCTGGATAACCTCCATATGTCATATGCTCCCATGTCAACCTTGCCAATATCTTGTCTGTAAATGCAGTCTGCTCCCTAGCATCGCAGAATTCTGTAAATGAGAATGGATACAATCTCTCGATGGTGGTTCTGCCAACCAGGTAGGAAAGCACATCCCTTGATAGCATCAGTTCCGAGGATGATGTGACCCATAGCTTCCTGCCGCTGTCAACCAGGTACTTGAGCTTGGAGCCGGCATCGGAGCAGTACTGTATCTCGTCCAGCACAGTCACGTCCTTACCCCGGATGTACTGCATATCAAACTTTTTTATGTCCTCCTCGAATAGGCTTCTGGCATCTGGATCATCGAATAGAACATAGGAGTGATTGAAGCCTTTCATCAATTCCTTCAGCAGCGTGGTTTTTCCAGATTGCCTGGGGCCCACAAGCGAAAGCATGGGATAGCTATCGTTCAATTTAAGCAGCCAGCGACCCAATGTCCTCTTGACATACATGCTAATATCATTGTTTCTCTTAGGTAATAAACCTTACTAAAATTAAAGTGGACTTTAAGAATAACCTTACTAAAGTTAAAACGGACTTCAATTTTGGTAGTGTCGCCGCCTGCGGAATGTTATGTTCCTGCGTGGCAAGTAAATGGTGAGAACTAGCAGCCTAAACTAGAATGAACATCCATGAAGGTGGTTCCACCAACCTAATTGGAGATGGCCGGGCTAGACAAAAAGCACAAGAGCTCGTTACTAATGCTTTTTACTAAGTGACATTGAATTCGATATGCTCTGTGGCATCCAATGTTTGCCAGACCACCCGTCCCGAATTGAGATCCATAATAGGGCTCTCCCATTCCATGTTGATGCTTAAAATTGCAGTTGTTCCAATTGTAGCTGAGGCCGGTACTTGGATCCTGACCTCCAGAGCAGAGGTTGACTCTCGAAGCAACAAGATGGTTGAATTTGTTGTAAGGTCACCAACGAGTTCCAGGTTGCCAGATGTGATGTTCTCGTACCACAGCGATGCTTCCCATCCATTGGATATCAGCGTACTGTTCATGTCAAGGCTCAGGTTCACTTCGACATCCAGCACAGATGGGTTTGAGACCACAATATCAATTTCAATCAAGTTCCCTGAAGCCACTGTTGTCTGGTTGAACTCCAATTCCATCCCGAGGTTAACGGCAGGGGGGTCTACTTGAGAAAATGGCAGGGGTGTGAAGCAGATAAGAAGCATTATTCCAGTGAAGATCGCGATGCCTTTGCGCTTGCCATCCAGGGGGACATGGTCGTTCTGTGTCGGGGGATGCCCAAGGCCTCCGCCAATGAACATGATAAGGAATATTATGAACAACAGGCTTATGAAACCGAACACGAACACCAGCGCCAGTACCACAAACACTGCTGCCATGCTGACCCTTTTGGACTTTTCCCCAAATGCAGCTCTTGCAATGTGCCCTCCATCGAGCTGGCCTATTGGTAGCAGATTGAGAGCGGTCACAAAGAAACCAACCCATCCGGCTATAACCATGGGGTGAGCATAGTAGTCTCCGGTAACCGGGATAAGGAAGCCGAATATTAACATGATCAGGGGATTTCCCAAAGCCAGACCGCCTGTGGAGTGATCCACTGGCACGGCATACCAGCTTGAAAGAAGGATCCCAAGGGCTGTTACAGGTATTGCCACAAGGAAACC
>JAUVCJ010000182.1 GCA_030595765.1 Thermoplasmatota archaeon
TGCAAACCCTAAAATACGAATCCAGTCAATCTCGCCTGCATGCAGGTCTTATTCACATTCAACGGTCCAAGAAAATGGGCTCTCCTAAATGGGCTCTGGTCGGTTGTTCGTGATCACGATTACAGACCTGAACGCATTTACCTTCTGACACTGGAAAGGGACATAATCAGGGCTGAGAAGTTCAGACCCATGATAGAGGAGCTAACCGCTGCTCACTCCTTCAAGTGTCAGGTCGAATCCATCATAGTTCCCAAGGATGATTTCGTTATGGTGGGAAGAATTGTCATGGAGAAGGCCGCATGGGAAAGGTCTCAGGGGAACAAGGTGGCATTGGACATTACGCCTGGACGTAAGGGCATGGTGGTATCGGCTCTGGTTCCGTGCTGGGATGCGATGGATCATATATTCTATCTTAATATTGAGACTCATTCCAGAGCTCAGCGGCCATACCTGTGCATACCTCAGCAGATCCAGCACCCGCATGATTTTGTGGAGGAGCGAAAATGAGAGAAATCGTTGCCAATAAGTCCGCGTTGATGATTCTCCTCAACGAAGCTCTCCATCTGAACAAGCAAAGGTTCGAGGTGAAGTATCCAGTAAATGGCATGACCCTCTTCTCGCTGGACCTTGAAAGAAGAGAGGTCGGATCGATTGTATCCTGGGACAAATTCGAGAACCATAGAAGGCGTTTTAAGTCCAAATCGGATTTTATCAAGAGGGATCAACCAAAATACGGAGATCTAAAGGAGTGTTTGATAAGTTCAGGAGTTCTGCCATATTCTAACATTGCAGAGCTGGAGGCGAGCCTGATGGAACTTGAGTCTGGTTCTCAGGATCGATTTCGCAACCCAAAGCCCACTCTAATATCGGTGGATACAAATCTTCTCTATCTGAGATTGCTCACCCGAATCTTTCCCTTAAAAGGGAAAAATGGAGCCATTGATGCAAGCAGGTTCAAGTTCGTGCTCAGTCAAATTGTTAGAGAAGAGATAACAGGCCATGTTCTATCCAAATACAAACCCCATCAGATCCACCAGTTGCAGGCAGCATCTCATGAAAAAGCGATACTAAAGGAGTTCTCCAATGCCTGCACTAGAAGAACAAGGAACGCCCTCAATGCTCAAACTGAGTATGACCTGATAATAGACGAGTTCAATGCATTTACAGCTGAATCTGAGAGGTTCGAGGAGGACAAGGAGAAGCGGGATGTGCAGATTGCAGAATCTCTTGCAGACTTTTCCCGCCAGAAAGATGCCAATGTCCTGCTTCTTACTGCTGATGATAACATGAGGGTGCATGCTCGCAATTTCAGACTATCTTCTGAGCTGATAGTGCTTCCCCACGAGGTTCCTCGTCAGCTGCATGCTGACCAGTGGAAGATGGCAGACCTGCTTTATGACCTGACATTACATTTTGGACTTGTCCGGCTCTCAGGCCTGGGTATCATATTGCTTGGGGAGTGGAGAGGTAAGAACGTTCAGGATTTTCTGGATGAATCCGTCAAAATAGTGATAGAAAAGGGCTCGTCCATTGGAGACCAGCTCCTTAGAGATGTCGGCCTTGTTGATAGCTGGCGAACCATTGAAGGCAAGGTTTCCAGACTATGATCGGCAATTAGCAGCAATGCTCGCAATTATTCTAATAGGATATCTAGGGTATAGTTTCCAGGCTATGGACATCTGTTATTATTGGAGCCATGACCAACACTAGATGGATGTAGGCATCAACCTAGTGTGGCATGAAAGATATCATTTTGCAAGGAAAAATCTCTATCTTATCCTGGTGAGATGTGGTTTCCCCAATTGGCTCGATTGGTTTTGGTATGATATGGTTTTAGAGGCCAGCATCACGCTTCAGGACATCCACCATATCAAGCTTCTCCCAAGTGAAGTCCGGATCATTCCTGCCGAAATGTCCATATGCCGATGTTTTTGCATAGATCGGTCTCTTGAGCTGGAGCCTTTCAATGATGGCTTTTGGCCTGAGGTCAAAGTTTTTCAGGACTGCCTTCTCAATCAGGGCATCATCCACTTTGTTGGTTCCGTATGTCAGAATGTTTAAAGACACTGGCTTTGCAACACCTATGGCGTAAGCAACCTGAACCTCGCATTGGTCTGCAAGTCCTGCTGCTACAACGTTCTTGGCGATCCAGCGAGCTGCGTAAGATGCAGATCGATCTACCTTGGAAGGGTCTTTGCCTGAGAATGCGCCGCCTCCATGGGAGCCATTTCCACCGTAGGTGTCGACGATTATCTTTCGTCCGGTCAGGCCACAATCAGCATGGGGGCCGCCCAATACAAAGGACCCGGTCTCGTTGACATGGAATTTTGTCTGCTCGTCTATCATGTCAGCTGGGACCACAGGCCTGATAACGTGCTCAATAAGGTCGGCCTTGATCTGTTCGTGGGTGATCCCGGCCTTATGCTGGGAAGCGACCACTATGGCTTCGACCCTTTTTGGCACTCCAAAGGAATACTCCACCGTAACTTGGGATTTCCCATCTGGGCCAAGGTAGTCAAGGACGCCCTGCTTGCGGACATCAGCTAGTCTTTTTGTCAGCTTGTGTGCGTAAAGGATCGGCAGAGGCATGTATTCCTCGCACTCGGCGCATGCGTAGCCGAACATCAAACCCTGATCACCAGCACCCTGTTCATGGTCATCTGAATCGTCAACACCTTGCGATATGTCTGAAGACTGTTCATCAATGGTGGTGATGACTGCGCAAGTCTTGTAATCAAAGCCCTGGCTTGGGTCATCATAGCCGATATCCTTGATGGCAGCCCTTGCGATCTTGGGGATGTCAACGTAGGTCTTGGTAGTTATCTCACCTGCAATCAGTACCATGCCAGTTGTGACCAAAGTTTCGCATGCGACCCTACCATTTGGGTCCACTTTTAGAATAGCATCAAGCACTGAATCGGATATCCTGTCACTTACCTTGTCTGGATGGCCTTCGGTCACTGATTCGGAAGTGAATAGGTACTTTTCTTTCGTGTTCATAGTGTCACCTCAATTAAACAGAACAAATATCGAATTATATCGTATGATTAAAAGTTTTTTGTAGTGATGTCTACTACAAAACGATTTGGCAAGTCTAGCAAATGCGGTAAATGTAACAAATATAGCAAAAACTATTCAGACAGCTAACGGGTAGGTGAGCTCGTAGGTGATCCTGACAGTTTCCTTCCCCTTGTTCTGCAACTTGATAATTTTCATTGTGCCAATTTCACCTGTGTTTCTTACATGTGTTCCTGCACAAGGCCCTACATCCACTCCTTCTACCTCAACTATCCTCAAACGCTTAACCGAGCTAGGGAGCAAGTCGAGGTTCGCCCTTCTCTTGTCAATACGCGCCTCCAGCACTGACCTGTCCTCTTCATATATACTGATATTGAGGTTTTTGGATAGCAACTCATTGCATGCGCTCTCTAGCTCATTCAGGCTTTCCTGGTCTATTTTCAAGGGCGCAAAATCAATGCGGGAGTGGTCGCTATACAGCTGATTGCCAACAGTCCTAGCCCCATATCTGTCATATACCAGGCCTGAGATTATATGCTGGGTCGTGTGCATTCTCATGTGTGCGTGTCTCAATTCCCAGTCAAGCTCACCCCAAACACGTGTTCCAACCTTTGGAATGTGACCATTCAGAATATGCTTGACAACGCTTTTTTTGAGGACCTCCTTGACTCTAGCCTTGCCGCCATCCCATTCAAGGTATCCAACATCAGAGGGCTGGCCACCTCCAAGTGGATAGAATGCGGTCTGGTCAAGGACCACATAGTCGCCTTTTGCTTTGGTTACCTCTGCCTCGAACCGCTTGATGTAATTGGATTCAGAATCGGACATGTATAGCATTTTAGTCATCACGCATTTCCCTCACCTTTACTCGCTTTCATCTGTTCTACTCACTTTCTTCTGTTCTACTCACTTTCTTCGGCGTTTGCGCCTCAGTTCATCCATCTTCTTCTGGGACATGGATTTATTCACCTGTATCACTGCAATGATGATCACTACAACCACGATACCAACAATAACCAGCCCCACAGGGTCGATATCTCCTCCTGTGGTCGAAGGGTTGGAGGTTGCGTAATTTGGAGGGGCGCCAGTCTCCAATCCGTATGTGCTTGGCCATGATAGTATGCCCTGCTCCATGTTCTTGACACCTGAATATCCCATGTCCACCAGAATCCCTGAGCCTACGGAGGAGCGGCTTCCACTCTTGCAATATACCACGATTATGGTGGCCTTGTCTGCTGGAAGATCGCCTATGTGCTCGGGATCCAGGGTTCCATCGGTATTGAGGGTAATGAGGTTTGCATTGTCAATATGTCCTTCAAGGTACTCTTCCATTGTTCTGAAGTCCAGAAGGAAAAAATCATCACTAGAGTCCAGCTTTGCCTTAAGATAATCTGAATCTACATTTTCGTAGCCAGTCTGGCATGTCATTAAAGGCGCCAGTAATGCAATGGTCATTCCAAGGATCAAGGCCAGTGATAGCACTCTTGTATTTGACATGTAGATTGATAGAGTCCAGGGCTCTTTAAATCTTTCCGTTTCTTTCCTTTATCTTGTATGAACAATATCTATTTCTGCCCGTTTATAATTGGGATGCGTAAATGTGATGTCAAAATCTCCAAGACTGGTGCATAATGCCGGCGATCTGGTGTTTATTCTCCAAATTGATGCACAATGCCACTAATCTGATACCTGTTCTTCCAAATGGGGCATAATGTCGCAAATGTCGCGTCTGAACCGCCAATATAATTAGGGAGGGAACCCATTAATGCATTGTGAAAACGATACTGTTCGTATGTACTGGCAATAACTGCCGCTCACCAATGGCCGAGGTAATGGCAAAGCTATGGCTTATGGATCAGGAGCTTGCATGGATGGTGAGCGTGACCTCTGCAGGAGTTGATGTATCACATTCAGGTGCTTCTTCCCATGCAATATCGGTCATGAAAGAGACCGCTGGCAATGACTGGCTTGAGAGCCATTCCTCAACAGACATC
>JAUVCJ010000005.1 GCA_030595765.1 Thermoplasmatota archaeon
ATGGCTGGTGCTGATGTTATCCAGCTCATGCCTGGTAGGAATAACCTCTCTAATCCAGTCAGTTTCGTCCCAGTCCACCCCCCAAACCCATTCTCCTTCTGGAGTGGCAGTGACTTTTCTTGCAAGCAACTCCAAGGCCTCTTCCATTGAGCCGGTGGCTGAAAGGCTCACATCGGTCATGGAGATCCCCATCTGGATGAAATGTGTGTGCGCATCGATGAATCCTGGCAGGAGCAATTTCCCATCTGCCTCGATGATCGTTGTTGATGGCCCGATCAGGCGATCTGCATCTTCAGCCTGCCCAACCTGGATTATCCTGCCTTTGTGACAGGCTACCATATCTACTTCTGGTAGTTTTCCATCCATGGTAAGAGCCTTTGCTCCAATTATTACCAGGTCTGCATGCATGAAACGATTGTAGTGCGTAGGGGATTGAAAAAACTTCTTAATTTAAATCTTACATTTTCTTATATTTACCATTTGTATATATGCAAATATTTATATCTAACCAAATTTGTATAGTGCATTGCTCTAAAAAGGGGTACGGGGCGCTTTGTCAGTTCTTGAACTAAGGATCGGATGAGTTATCGTATTCCAGCACAGGAGGCAAAAAAACATGGTTGAATTCGAAACGCTGGCCTCGGAAAAGAAGGAGTTTGGAAGGAACAACTTCATCGAGATTGCGCGCAAAAAGGCTGTGACAGACGATGGTGAGAACGTGTTCATCGCGATCTCAAGGGGTTATTTCCTACCAGATGGCACCGAGAGATTCAAGAAATCCCTGACCATACCAGATGATGAGGAGATGAGGACCTTCGTCGCTGATAAGATAAGAGATCTCTAAAAGCACAAACACGCCAAAACACGTCCACTAAATGCTGGCTCGTTATCCTGGTTGCCACAGGCATACATATGGCTCAATGAGTCAGCATAAACCCGTTCATTTCTCATTTTCTTTAATATCCAGCTGTAGCTCCAGATAGGATTTTCTAAGAAGCTGATCCTTGCTAATGCCTAGCCCTTCGAGCCGGCTCTCCAGCAGATCTACGGCTGCACCAATTTCATCTTTGGTCTCGACCAGTATTTCCAGCTCCATGAACGAGCCCAGCCCATCAACTTGATCCAGGCAGTACTCCACAACATCCAATTCATAGCGCTGTCTTGTCTTTTTCACTGGAGGCCTAGGTAAAAATCCCAAGCCCTGAAGCACAGCTTGCATTGCACCGCCATCTTGGATCTCAAGCTCATGCTCGACCCGGGTCTTTGACCTCTTATCTAGCTTGGGTCCTTTGTAAGTGAGCAGGCTTACTCCATCAACAACTCTAAGTCTCAATGCTTCGTCTGTAACGGCAAAGTCCCGGTCAGGGGCGTTGAAGTACACATCAATATGCTGCTCTTTGCCCAACGGCTTTGCTCCTTGCTCTAAAAGAGCTCTTTCAATAGCGAATAGGTCTCGAACCCTGGCCTTCAGCTCAACCTCGATGGTCATGGTGATCCTCATGGATTTTAAGTGTCACTAGAAGTCCAGCTCGCCTTTGTCCAGCAGAAGCTTCAGTTCTTCCATCCCGAGCTTGCCCTTGGATTGGGCTTTTTTCTTGACCTGAGCCACTTTCTTAGCCTCTTCCATATCCCTATAGCTCCTGGTTATGGAACGAAGCTCTTTGTACTGGTCGTCGATGCTGCGTTTGAGCTTGTCCCGGTTCTTGTTCCTGGCATCGATCTCCTTTTCTATCCCTTTAATCTCTTTGTAGATGCCAAGCAGGCTCTGGTGGAGGGTGTCGGCTTCCTCCCTTCGCTTGTCTCTCTGGGCATAGACCTGCGCCACTTCCTGAAACACCTGCTGACCCTGCATCCTCATCTGTCCTATCTCGTCGTAGAGCTTGTCGGCCTGCTCTGCCGATTGCTTCAGCTCGTGATATTTTGCGCCTAGCACCTCGTTGACCTGGGTCGCATCCTCTCTGAGTGATAATCTATCCATTAGATCGAACACCATCTCGAAGAGCACAACCTCGTCCTTAAGAGATAAATTGTAGTCAAAAAGCATAATTACAGCCTGCTCCAGCTGAGCCTGCAACCTGTCGGCCTTGTCACCAGCCAGGGAGTTGAGCCTATTTCGCTCGACCTTTGTAAGCTTCATCTCTTCGGCTTTTTCCCTGACGTATGTCAGCAGTTTTCTCCGCAGTTTGATAAGCTCATCAGCTTTCTTGTCGACCTCGGCCTTCTTCCCAAGCTGATCCCTTCCGGCCTGAGCCAGCTCTTTGACAGCGCTGTTGACCTTATCTCTCTTGTCTCTAAGCTCGTTCGCCTCTATGCGCTTTGCCTTGATTATCTGAATTATGGAGTGGACTCCCTCTCCTTCCTGGCGAAGCCAGACCTTTGTCTCCTCAATGCTATTGATGAGCTCGATCTGTCTGCTCATGCTGATTCACCCCCCAACTTCTTGTCAGCGTCGCCATCCTTGGGTTCAGCCTTGTTTTCCGCCTTTTTCTTCTCGTCAGGTTTAGTACTATTGAGTTCAGCCTGTTCTTTTACCCCTTCAGCTAGTTTACCATTCTTTGGCTCAGCCCTGTTTTCTTTCTTATGCTGACCCGAAATTTTCTTTTCATCAGGCTTGGTACCTTTGGGTTCGGGCTTGTTTTCCTTCTTCTCATCGGGCTCGCCACTCTTTGCTCCAACCTGGGCTTCTTTTTTTACGCCAGCATTCTCTCCAGTTTTGTCATCTTTGAGCCCAGATTGCTCTCCCTCTAACTCGTCGGGCTTGCCACCTTTGGGTTTAGCCTGTTTTCCCTTTATCTCGTTGGGCTTGGTATCTTTGGGTTCGGGCTTGTTTTCCTTCTCTTTCTTTTCATCGGGTTTGGTACCTTTGGGTTCAGGCTTGTTTTCTTTCTTCTTCTCATTGTCAGTTCTGCCGCCTTTTGGCTCAGCATAATCTTTATTCTTTTTTCCTTTGTTCTCGCCAGTCTTCTTGACATTTCTGCTGCTATCCTGTTTGGTCTTATTGCCCTTTGAGCCGCCCTTCTTCTTGGCATGTTTTTGTGGGTCGTTCTTTCCAGCAGTTCGCCCTTGCCAGTATGAGACGATCTCGCGCCTCATTTTGATCTTGTCAGGCAACACCCTTCTGGCACGCTCTGCTCCAGAGAGCTTTCTCCGCGCATCCACAAGCAGGTTGTGTGCCTCTTCAGCCGACCGCACCAACTTCAGCATCTGGGAGTGAGCATCTTGAGCACTGGTCAGGATCCCCTGGATGTCAATTATGAGGGAGTCAAGCTTTGCTTCTAGCTCTTCTCTCTCCTCAATTTTGGAGCTGACCTCCCTAAGGGCAGCAAAGGCCTTGCGTATCTCCACCATGGCGTGTTTCTCGTCATCATGGCTGACCCCTTCGGTCATCAGGTTCCATTCCAGCTCGTTTATGTTGTTCTTGTGGGCCATGACCTGCTTTTCTTGAGGGCTAGTGTCCTCAACGCTATCCACAGCATTGAAAAATTCCCGTTTCAGCTCTCTTATCCTGTCTCTGAGGGTATTGCGCTCCTGCTTGCGCTTTTGAACCTGATTATTGAATTCTTCTCGCTGGCCTTCTTGCAGACGGCATTCCTTCTCCAGGTCTTTTGAATCATTCCTGGCAGCCTTGAGCTCAATGTCCATCCTTGCCAGTTCTTTTCTATGCTTTTCAAGCAACGCTTGGGTCAGACCATCTCTGGAAATCTGGCTCACGTTGCCTCCGAGCTTATAATTATCCAGTAGGCCTTGAACCCGCTGGGCAGCACTATCCTGTTTCACTTCAGAAACATCCTGAACATCCATAACAATTCCCTCCTGCCCTGAACCAATCTAAGCTGGATACTTGTGATTCATTTATTTATTTGTTCGCACAGGGTCAAATCATAAAGGAACGGTTCTTTGGACCAAAAACGCAAGCTGAAATCGCATAGGCCTTTCACGTAATTCCCCTAATAGAAGGCGTTTCCACACGGGACCAGCCCATAGTGGACATATTCACGCTTCGTAGTACTGGTATGAGGTCGCAAGGGCCCAGTCGTTTCCCTGGTCTGTTGGCGCAGCGGGGTCGAACCCAAGACCCGGAGCACTGTATCCCCCGACGTTGATCATCCAGTAGAATATCTGGTATCCCAAGTTTCGTTGCTCATCAGTGGTGACGTGGGCAATACTGGCAGATACCATGGGCTTGAACGAGCCAGCTCCTATTGCCCATATAATGAGGAAGAATTGAATTGTCCAGTACTCTTCAGCGAATGACAGGCTCATGTAGCCGATCGTCATCAGTATGAACGAAATTATCAGTATCCGTTTGTAGCCGTACTTTTCAGCCAGCGACCCGGCAATGATTGGGGGGGTGTAGAGGACTATAAGCATGGTTGAGAGCAGAGTGCCAGCCTCGAAGGTGGTGTAGCCTAAGCCTTTCCCCTCTCCCAAGTTGGATGCGATGTGCAAACCCCAAATGGCCATCATGCCAAAGTAGGCAGCCCTCTCAAAAAGTTCAAGGACATTGACCACCCAGAAGACCCTGGGAAATTGCTTGTACTTCTCCCTCATGCTCATCTTTTTCTCAGTAACAGGCTCATCCGCTAAGGTGTCCGCACCATCAGGCTCGCCTTTTACTGAATTAGAATCAGCAATTAATCATCCACCAGTTCCCTGGAGGGCTTGATTGGTCATCTCTTTTTTGGTGGTAGAGGAAACGAAAAGGAACTCACCCAACTCAATTTGTATTCGACTGGAGGGATCTAATTTTGCTCGTATTCGACTGGAGGGATCCCAGTCTCAATGAACTCGATGAATTTATTGAACTCCATTTTGCCTGTGTTCTCGATCCCAGAGATATTAATTTTTAGCCTATGGAGTTCTGCCATTCCGCTCTTGGCCTGCATAGATGCAGTTTGCATTGATGCCGAATAGATGAGCAATACCTTCACTGGTGATATGCGCTCAACCCTCTGTATCTGGCGAATTTCAATCTCGATCGGCCTTTGAAATAACTTAAAATCCAGGGTGATCTTTTCAGAAGTAGTGATCATCGGAATGGTTTTTAATTTCTTGATCCGAAACACACCCATTATAGCCGCAACCAATCCGAGGTAATGCAGTGGGTTGGGGTAGATGATCAGTGTTAGCAAAACAAAGATCATAACATTACGAATGCTTAGCCTGTAATACACAACGGAATACTTGTAGACCCGCTCGTTTTCATCCATAGTATTGTTCCTGGTGTGGCTCATTCTTCCTTCTTTGGATAGTACTTGTCGATGTACTCCTTGTCGATGCGCTTGAGCTCGGCCTTGGGAAGCCCTGAAAGCAACTCCCATGCCAGTGTAAGGGAGTCCTCGATCGTCCTCTCCTCATCAGAGCCCTGTGTCACAAAGCGGCTCTCGAACTCGTCTGCGAAGTGAAGATATTTTCTGTCGCGCTCCGAAAGAGCCTCCTCACCTATGACCTTGATAAGGTCGCGAAGCTCCTTCCCTTCTGCGTAGGCTGCATACACCTGGTTCGATACATCATCATGGTCCTCCCTGGTGCTTCCCTCTCCTATGCCCTGCTTCATCAGCCTTGAAAGGCAAGGAAGAACATCGATCGGCGGGCTGATCGCTTCCCTATGAAGATCCCTGGAGAGCACAATTTGTCCCTCTGTGATGTACCCTGTCAGGTCAGGTATGGGGTGGGTGATGTCATCATCCGGCATGGTCAGGATGGGGATCTGGGTGATGGTGCCGCTTTTTGATAGAAGCCGGCCTGCCCTCTCGTAGAGCTGAGAAAGGTCAGTATACATGTATCCTGGATACCCTCGTCTGCCTGGAACCTCCTCTCTGGCAGCTGCTATCTCACGCAGTGCCTCGCAATAGTTGGTCATGTCGGTCAGGATGACCAGTATATGCATGTCCAGATCGAAAGCAAGGTACTCAGCTGCAGTAAGCGCCATCCTTGGAATGATGAGCCTCTCAATGGTGGGGTCGTCTGCCAGGTTAAGGAACAACACCGCTCTTTCCAAGGCGCCAGTCCTTCTAAAGTCCTCGATAAAGAAGTTTGCTTCCTCGCTTGTGATGCCCATCCCGCAAAACACAACAGCGAACGATTCTCCCTCTCCCTTTACCTTCGCCTGCCTGGCGATCTGCGCTGCCAGTTTATTGTGGGGGAGGCCAGCTGCGGAAAAGATCGGCAGTTTTTGTCCTCGGACAAGGGTGTTCATCATGTCTATTGTGGAAACTCCGGTCTCGATGAAATCCCTGGGGTACTCTCTTGCAGACGGGTTGATCGGAGCTCCATTTATGTCTCGCCGTTCTTTTGGAATTATTTCAGGCCCGCCATCGATCGGCTTGCCTGTGCCGTTGAATACCCGTCCTAGTATCTCTTCGGATACTGGAAATTTCATGGTCTCTCCCAGGAATCGTACGAAAGTGCTTTTCGTATTCAGCCCCTTTGTCCCTTCGAACACCTGAATGACGGCGATGTTGCTTCTGGCTTCAAGCACCTGTCCCAACCTTTCTTTGCCTGCGGGGTCGCGGATGCGTACCACCTCACCGTAGGTCACGTCCTTTACATCCTTGACTATCATCAAGGGCCCTACGATCTCCTGTACTGAGGAGTATTCAATGTTCTTGGATGTCATTACGATCCCTCCAGTATCTTGAACTCTTCACTCATTTCCTTTTCAATCTTGTCAAAGACCGGTTCGAAACCCGAATTGTCGACGACCGCCATTCTGGAAATGGCCTCTATGCAACCCATTGCCCGGACCTTCTCGATATCTATCCCGGCCTTGACAGCTTTTACTGTATGGTTGTAGAACTCAAGCATGATACGGAGCATCTGGTACTGTTTTTCCATGGGGCAATAGGTATCGATCTTGTGGAAGGCATGTTGCCTTAGAAAGTCCTCTCTTATCATCTTGGAGCCTTCCAGAATCGCTTGATCTCCTGGTGGCAGGGCATCTGGTCCTACAAGCTTGACGATCTCTTTAAGCTCTTCCTCCTTTTGGAGTAGCTTCATGGCTTGCTGCCTGAGCTGGAACCAGTCCTTGGCAACGTTTTCATGCCAGTAGGGCTTGACATGATCAAGGTACAGTGAATATGATTTTAGCCAGTTTATGGATGGGAAATGCCTCTGGTCTGCCAGATCAGAATCAAGGGCCCAGAATACCTTTACAATTCTGAGAGTGTTCTGCGCAACTGGCTCGGAAAAGTCTCCTCCTGGTGGGGAAACAGCGCCTATTACAGAGATCGCTCCTTTCCTTTCTTCTGAGCCAAGCACTTGGGCATAACCTCCACGCTCGTAGAAGCTTGCAAGCCGCGAAGCCAGATAGGCAGGATATCCTTCTTCTCCTGGCATCTCCTCCAGCCTGCCAGATATCTCACGCATGGCTTCTGCCCATCTTGAAGTGGAATCAGCCATAAGAGCCACATCGAAGCCCATGTCCCTGTAGTACTCTGCGATCGTTATGCCGGTATAGACCGATGCTTCACGGGCAGCCACAGGCATGTTCGAGGTGTTGGCCACCAACACAGTCCTTTTCATGAGTTCCTCCCCTGTCCGCGGGTCTAACAGCTTAGGGAACTCCCTAAGAACATCGGTCATCTCGTTCCCGCGCTCTCCACAACCCACATAAACTATGATGTCTGCATCACACCACTTTGCCAGCTGATGCTGGGTAACGGTCTTGCCTGTCCCGAAACCGCCTGGAATGGCGGCAGTTCCACCTTTTGTTATCGGGAAGAACGTGTCAATGACCCTCTGACCTGTGATAAGAGGCAGGATGGGGTCGAATTTTTTTACAACTGGCCTTGCAGTACGCACACCCCATTTCTGAACCATAGTAAGCTCTTTTGTCCCAGTTTCGGTCTGGACCTTTGCCACCACGTCTTTGAGGGTGTATTCTCCAACTGGTGCCACGAACTCCAACTTCCCGCCAACCTCTGGGGGCACCATTATCTTGTGAAGCACGACAGGGCTTTCCTGAACTGTGCCCAGAACATCCCCTTCTTGCACATCGTTGCCAATTGTAAGTTCAGCATTTGGAGTGAATTTCCACTGCTTCTCATAATCCAGAGATGATACCGAGACCCCTCTGTGAATGAAATCACCAGCTTCTTCCATGATGCGGGGGAGCGGGCGTTGAATTCCATCGTATATCTGGCCTATAAGCCCTGGGCCCAGCTCTACAGACAAAGGAGCTCCAGTAGGGTGTACTTCCTCGCCAGGAGCGATTCCAGTGGTATCCTCATAGACCTGTATGGTGGCTGTATCCTCCATTATCTCGATCACTTCGCCGATCAGGTTATCCTTTCCAACCCTTGCGACATCATACATCTTTGTTCCGCGCATTCCATCAGCTTCTACAACAGGTCCGGATACCTTGATTATCCTGCCAGGTTTTTCTGCAGACGTTGCCGCTATCTTGGGTTCTGGTGTGCCAGTGTTTTCTGGTGCCATTATCTCACCTCTCGATGTTAATTCCAATTGCTTTTCTGACGAGCTCCTTTATAGGGTCGTCTTTTTCGAGTCGTACCCTTCCAGGTATCTCGATTATCATCGGTCTGTCTCTATGCTCATACTCTAAGATCTCCTGTCTCATCTCATGAGCCAGGCCTTCCGAGATGAACAAAAGATCGATATCATCGTCATTGACGCATTCCTTGAGCTTTTTCAGGCCCTCTTTGGCATCCTCGATTATATGGGACTTGACTCCGGCCAGGGAGAAGCCTACCGCCTCATCGAACCCGCCAAGTAATACTATGTTCATTCAAAGCCCTCCGTCATTATTCAATCCCCATGGCCTTTCATCAGCATCATGCTCCACAGTTCCTACCATGACCCTTTCCTCCACCATGGCTATTTCCCCCATCATGCTCCGTTCCTCCACCATGGCTATTTCCCCCTTCATGCTCCGCCTTTCCATCATGATCCATTTCTCTGCCATAGCTCAATCCTCCACCATCAGCAAAGGCTCCACAAATGTTGCCGGAAGATCGACCGATATCCTTTGAAGCAGCACTTTTAGGTTGCGCAACTCGAATTCCTTGCATGCAAAGTATTTGATGGCCGGGCCTACTGTCAATGTATGCTCTGTGCATATCTCGTTGACAGTCCTGAGAAAAGACCTGTCAAGTTCTATTTCCATTGTTTGCGGCGAAATGCTGGAAGAGCCTGAAGTCATGGATTTTCCGTAATGGGAGGCTTCGAGGTATTTCAGTACCTCGGCCACGTCCTTTGCCTCTGCCAGCTGCTTTAATTTATCCTCAGGGAAGATCCTTCCCTCTCCTACAAGCAGGTCCATTATCTCCTTTGGGGGAATGTCGTCCTGCTTGGCTCTAATTATGTATTTGAGGTTCGCAATATCGATTATCGTTCCAAGAAACCTCCTTAGAGGGGAGGCGACCATGGTATCTACCCTTGAAAGAGATGAGCTCATCAATGCAAATACCTGCTTTTCCAGGGCGTTCTCGATCTGGGGAAGGGATGCTCCATCCGGTATCTTTTCCAGGGCTGCCCCGAACTCGGTGGCCTTGAGCTTGGATATGGCATCGCCGAGATCACTTGCCGATGCAATCGTTTCCAGAAGCTCCATGTCGAACTCTCCACTTGGCGTCACTTCCAACTTGATAAGGTCGGATTCTCCTGCGTTTTTTAGGCGTAATGCGTTCTTAAGCTGTCTAAGATCGGCATGGTGGTTGTAGGCAATGAAAAAGTGTTTGGCGGAATCCGGAAGGCTTGAAATCGCAGAGTGCGCATTCTTCCGGCTGGATTTCTCTAGCTCCTTCTCAATGGAATCATAATCTGCATGAGGTGGTATGTCATACCCCCACGGCTGTATGTGTGAGGTAACCTCTCCAAGAGTGGCGGCATCCAAAAGATAGTCCAGCTCTCTCTTGCTTATGAAAGGAGTGCCTAAGGCCTTGAATCTGGCGTTTGGGTAGGTGAAGTCAATGATGTTCATCAGAATATTGTAATAGCTCAGGAAGAGGATTATAATTAAAAGGATGGCAAAGCCCACCACTAGGAAGGCTATCATTATCGAGTTGTCAAGTCCAAACATCTCTTTCATCCTCTTAGTTATCTTCAGTTTCTCCTATCTAGGCAATCTTTTTGATTTGCTTTATTAATTGTCCACATCAGCAGCACCATCTGTTACACTACCACTCACATCAGCGGTATCTGGGTAGAGAACCCTGCCGATCACCTCTCTTAGGCGCGGCCGCTCTCTATGAATGATGTTCTCGAAGGTGTTGTTCATAACCGCTCCAGATGTCTTGGACTCAATGATTATGCCGCCGATGGTGTTCCTTGCGATCTCCCTAAGCTCCAGAGTGATGCCCGAGCCAGCAGATTGTTTTACTGCATCTGTGTCCTGTGTCCTGCAATGAATGATAAGGTCTTTGCCAAGTTCGTTGCTTGCAATATGTATCGCTTCCTTGAGGAAAGCTATGTACTCTCCCTGAGGTATAGCTAAAAGCAACGCGTTCACCCTGTCAAAGACCTCCTCGATGATCTCTTCCCTTGCATGGAGCAGCATTCTCTTGGCATCGAGCCTGGCTGCCGAATGCATGCGCTTGCCAATGCGGGTAACTTCCATGTTGTGGATCTCTGCCATCTTTATCTTCTTTACATTGATCTTCTGGGCAGTGTCCTTGTTTATAGAATCGACCTGCTTGCTTTTCTCAACAGTTATCTTATCGAGCTTGACCTTGGCATCGGCCTGGATGCGGGCAATGATCCTTTGAATGTCGTTATGCGCCATTGTCTGCACCTCCCTTACATGAGTCCAGTGTATCTCATTATCAGTATCGCGATCAATAGCCCGAAGATGGCAAAGGTCTCGGACATGACCGAGAATATCAGTCCCTTGCCCATGGATTCAGGGTTTCTTGCTGTGGCTGCAACTGCTGCCGAGCCTGTGATACCCTGGCCTATTGCTGAAAGACCGGCAATACCTATTGCCAGGGCGGCTCCGATGCTTGCTATGGATTGATTTAAGGTCACATCGAAGTCTCCTGCAAACATACCGGAAAATGCCATGAGCAGAATCGCGACCAGGAGGCCATAGATGGCCTGGGTCTCAGGAAGCACCGAGAACAGGATGCCCTTTCCAAACATCTCTGGTTTCTCAGCAGTTGCTCCCATGCCGCCAGCCGAGGCAATTCCCTGGCCTATGGCAGAAAGCCCTGCGATGCCTATGGCAAGTCCGCATGCTACTGATACCATGCCGATGGGGATACCTCCTCCTGGAGCGTTTATCAAAGACCCCATGTTCCCGCCTATCAGGCCTGAAAAGTTCATGAGAAGAATTGCGACCAGAAGGCCATAGATAGCTTGGGTCTCAGGAAGCACCGAGAAGACTATTCCCTTTCCAAATACCTCTGGTTTCTCTGAAGCTGCGCCTACTCCGGCTGCTGCTGCTATGCCCTGACCTATTGCTGAAAGCCCTGCAATCCCTACTGCCAGGCCACAACCTATTGCAACCAAGCCTGCCGAAACTGGGACGAACCCAGTTCCCCCGCCAAGGAGGCCGGTGCCTAATAGAATTAGAATGGCGATGAGTAAGCCGTATATCGCCTGGGTCTGAGGAAGCGCCTGGAACAATATCGCAACTCCGAACTTCTCAGGCTTTTCCGCAACAACTCCTGCTCCGGCTGCACCTGCAATGCCAACCCCGATGCCTGCTCCCATGCCTGCTATCCCGACTGCAAGGCCTGCTCCAAGTGCGGCTAGATATGCTCCTGTAATGCCTTCTTCGGCTGGCTCCAGGCTTTTACTGATGACATGCCATACACCTGCTCCGTCGATCCCAGACACTGTGTAGTTAAGCAGCTTTGCGCTGCTTCCAATTTGTAGGGTATGGGAGAATACGTCCCCATCACGACTCATTGTAATGTTGGCGCTTTCCTCAAGCCCGTCTCCAGATACCACTGTGTAATTTAGCCATAGGGTGGTTATGCCCAATGTGCCGTTTACCTCGGTGATCACTGTTAATCCATTTCCAGGTTGCATCGTATCGGTTGTGATGTCCGAAATTGTCTGAACATCCTGAGCCTGTCCGCCTATTGCCAATACGAGAAGCGCGCTGATGATCGCTAGAGCCACAATTCCAAGCCTTGATTTCTGTCTCATTTGTCTGCCTCCTTGAGAACCGTAAATTCTCTTGTTAGTTTGAATGGGTCGAACTTCCTTCCGCCGCCTTCATAGAACTGGCCAAAGAACTCGACATACTGAAGCCTCAGCGAATGGATGAAGGCTCCAAGAGCCTGTAAGAGTGCGTTGCCAATGTGGACACCAACAAAGATTATGGCTCCAACAATGTAGAACGCAAGAGTGATGTTAAACAACCCGATGATGGCAATTGGGAGCATGATGTATGAGAGGTACTTCAATGTTGGATTCTGCTTCATGAGGCCCAATGCCAGCAAGGCAATGGCGATTATTGCAGCAGTTGAGCAGCAGATCCAATTCAGTTCGATGCTCAAAATCATTCCAAGTATGATGTTAACAGTCAATGCAATGCCTGTTGTGGCCAACCCGAGTGCGAGCAGCCTGGCATAGGAAAGCCAGTTACCAAGGAAGCCTGTGATGTCAAAGAAGCCCAAAGGCCCTTTTTTGGCGAATATCAATCCCATTCCCACCAGAATACCGATGCTGGACAAGTCCATCCATAGCTGAGGGAATGTGCCCCAGCCAAAGAATTTGTATATCCAAAGGGCTGCGCACGGCTCCAGGACGAACCATGATATCTGGTCCTGAACGAGTGCCTTCCATTTCCGGCCGTGAATATTCTGATAGGCTCCCAGGAGCAGGCCGAGGTTGATGTGGATCAATCCTATGTAGAGTGAGATCTGGAGAAGGACTATCGGATCCGCCATAGGGTCTAGAATAATATGGGGCTGGTATCCCATAAGGCTAAAGAGTGCGGTCATTGGGTTTTTTTCGTCCAGCGGCCCCATGAATCCCCCTAGCAGGCTCCCAATGACTATTGTCGAGACCCCGATCGCAGAAAGAATTATGCCAAAATCACGCATGGAGCTGTTGACCCTTCCCATCCCTTTTAGAAGCACGATGCCGGCAGCCAGCACCATTATCCCATAGATGGCATCACCGAGCATAAGCCCGAAAAAGAATACGAATAAAGGCGCAATGAATATGGTAGGGTCCACTTCTCCATATTTTGGGGTGGCGAACATCTCTGTAAGAGCCTCAAAAGGTCTTGCCCATCCTGGATTCCTCAAAAGGATCGGAACGTTCTCATCCACAGGGTCCGAGGTAAGGAGGACAGAATGGCCTTTTGTTGTTTTGACCACAGTCTCCCTGAGTTTGGCCTCTTGCTTGGTAGGACACCATCCAAAGATCGTAGTTGTGGAAGCAGTTTTTCCGAACTTTGAAAGCACAGTTTGCTTTTCAAGCTCGATGGAGAGCCCTTCCTTGATGGTTATGAGCCTAATTTCCCATAGTTTGTAGAGGGCTTCCATCTCGTTTAGGACCGAGGTTTTCTTTGCCTCTGCTTTGGCCATCCTACCAGATATGTCCTTGATGACCGCTGTTGGCTTTCCAAAATGGTTCCCACAGGTCATCTCCTGAAATAGGTCCCGCGACACCTTGTTTCGGTAGTTTTCCCTATCGTCTATGTGGAACACCATCAGAACCACGTTGGTCCCATCTTCGGTGGGCTTTGAGAAGAGCTCGACATCCATTCCTTTGAAAAGCTTTCCAAGGGAAACTGGATCCGTGCTCATTCCCAGTTTCATCATCAGGTATTCAGATTCTCCACCATTTGCCAGTATCGAGAGGTCAAAGTCCAAGATGCTTGCGATCTGAACGTTTTCCCGCTGTTTTTCCAGCTCATCCACTTCCTCATCGATGTTGGAGAACAGCTTTTCAGAGTCCAGGACCTTGCGCTCCAGCCTGTCCAATACCTTTTCTGCCTCTGTAACGAGTTGATTAAAATTCTTTTCCTTGACTGGGTAGACAGGATCGAGAGGAGGTCGGATCATTGCCTTGATGCCTCCATCCTCGGCCTTTGCCGATGCCTTTAGAATTGCAATGATCTTCTCAAGCCTCACACACAGATCTGAGCATTTCTTGGCATCCTCAGCATCTGCTGGGATATCCAGAACATCTGATTTGGTATCGATCTTGCGTACATCTTCGATCTCTAGGATGCCCTGGTTGTGGAGTGTCTTTACCAGCGGCTTGACAAAATCATCATGCGTGATTATTCTAACGCTCTTCATACGTGCAGGCAGCAAAGCAGACTTACCCCCTGATGATCAACTCATAAACCGCCTTTGCTGCCAACTCAACCTCTTCAGCGGGGATCTGTTTGGCTTTTTGTGAATCCAATTTTCCGTTCTCAACAACTCCAATCGCCTGCTCTTTGAAGCCTTCGACATTCTTATCCAGTTCAGCTTTTAGTTTTGCGCTGTGGTTTTGAATTTCCAAATCGTAGGATTCCTCTGCGGCAATGCCAGTAATTCGAATGGATTCGTCCCTATCGAGCTTTGCCTGCTCAATGTCAGTTATGGATTGTCTTTCGACATGCTTGATCTTTTTCAATAAATCATCCATTGGACCACCACATTTTACTTGTCGCGGCCAACGCGCATATGGCTCATCGCGCGCATGGCTCATCGCGCGCATAGCCTAGAGCCTATATATATACTTCTACTTATTGCAAACTTGTCTTGCAAAAATTCTTCGGGATCATACTTTGGATTTTGGCAGCAACGGCACCGATGTTCCATCAAAGTTTTATATAAGGGAACTTCAATCGAGTGGGCATACTGGTGAAATCATTGACTAAGGATATAATCGAAGGGGCAAAGCCTACCAGGATGGAGCTCCTTCACATACGGAAAAGGAGAACCTTGGCAAAGAAGGGTCACAAGCTCCTTACAGAAAAGCGTGATGCTCTGGTCCAGGAATTTTTCAATATCATCGAGCAACGCAAAGACCTCCGTCTTGAGACCGAGGATGAACTTGTTATTGCTTATGAGGATCTGTTAAGGTCCAGGATGATCCTTGGAAAGGACAGGCTCCGTATGCTGGCGCTCTCAGTCGAGAACATCCCTTCAATAACGGTTCATACCGAGAACATCCTTGGTGTCAAGGTCCCAAAGATCGATCCACTACCAGTTCGCCCCAAGACCCCGCGGTACAGCTTTCTAGACTCCACTGCTCAACTTGATGGTGTAAGTAAAAAATTCGAGAACTCCCTTAACAGCATCCTGAAGCTAGCAGAGATAGAGACCCGGATTAGAAGGCTTGCAAGGGACATCGAGAAGACAAAACGGCGTGTCAATGCGCTGGAGCATCTTTTCATACCTCAGCTGGAGGCAACGGAAAGATACATCGAGATGCAGCTTGAAGAGCGAGAGCGCGAGGACTTCTTCCGCAGGAAAAGGATAAAGGCCATCATGGAGAAGGCTTGAATGGTTGACTCGGATTTTTTAAAGGATCCAGAGAACAGGGCAAAGCTGATCCTTCTCATGGGAATCGCCAAGTGGGTCTTCATTGTCGACGTGGTCATTGCAGGCTTTTTCCTGATATTCTGGAGCCTTGGAAGCCAGCTCTGAGGTATTTTCATACTGTTCTATAAATGGGGTGCAGCCCTGTTATAACATTACCCAGAATTCTACTTTTTTCTTTTCTAGGCAATCGGTGAAAAATAACAGTGTATGCTCTTGGCCATTGCTTCGCAATGTCCCTCACTTGTCAATGAGACTTGACCCTTACTCACCCAATTTTCCATAGAAATTGAGTTCCTCACGGGCAATCAGGAGATTGCCCTAAGTCGCACATATCTCAGTTTACCCCAACCATTACTGCCAGGCAATGCTCCGCATTGCTCCCTACGGGCTAGAGGAACTAGCCCTAGGTCGCACTTTTGTTTTCTAGGCAATTGGTGAAAAATAAAAGTGCTCCTGTCGGGATTTGAACCCGAGTCACTGGCTCGAGAGGCCAGAATGATTGGCCGGTCTACACTACAGGAGCATATTGCGAGTGGAACGAGTAATTTGCGACTTAATGCTGACGGAGTCAGCATGTTAGGACGCACTTTGCGAATGTAATGAGCAAAGGGCGACGAAGGGCTGTTACTTAACAGCCCGAAGGTCGCGAGCCATGCTCGCGATTAGCACGAGTTTGCGAATGTAATGAGCAAAGGGCGACGTAGCGCTGGTTCTTACCAGCGCGTAGGTCGTGAGCCTTGCTCGCGATGAGCACACACGAGTCTGCGAATGTTTGCGACCCAGGGGTGCAAGCAATCCGTGGTGCTGGCATCTTCCATTTCCATTGCTGGAAAAGCCGCGCCAGGCGGAAACAAGTAACTCCACACCGATTATATAACGCTTTCCTTTTTGGGTGTTTTATCACTCGTAGCCCCTATCTGTGTTCTTATGCTCCTGGCTATTCCAGTAGTAATACGGGTTGGTGCTACGATGGGAGGCGCTGACATCGGAGGCTACTGCATTGAAGTAGGAGCCATACTTTTCCCTTATCTGCTCCTCCACAGGTCTTGAGCGTTTGAGGGCGTTTTTAATGTCGTCATTTTGAATAAGCTCGTGGTCGTTCCTCACTGCCTCGTCTCCAGCTGCTCTTATTAGGCCGCCAAGGTCGCGCAGGCGCAGGGTAAGGGCGTTCTTTTCCCCGTCAGAGGAAAGAGCTCTGGAGCCAGCCTCCTCCACTATGGCCTGCACAGCTTCGGGGCTTGCGTGGGGAATTCGTCCGTCCATTATGACCTCTTGAGCAATGAACTGTATCAGCTTGCAGCGATTCTCGTCGTTGTCCGGCATGGAGGTGTTAAGCAGCACTTCGTAGCCCGAGCCAATGATCCTTGATCTCAGCGGAGATAGTATCTCGTGCAGGTCCTGGATGTTGCATGCGCCAACGAATATGAAATCGCAGGGCACATCATCCACTCTTACACTGGCTCCGGCACTCTGGGGATTTCGCCCGGAAATAGGAAACCTTCTTTCCTGCATGGCTGTTAGAATAAATCTCTGAATAGGGCCAAGGTTGGGCAGTTCATCTATGAATAGAACTCCCTGATGAGCTTCGTGAATGGCTCCTGCCACCACTCTTTCGTAGGGGGGTATGCCAAGCTCCGGGTGTGACCCGTAGGGGTCGTGCTTGACATCTCCAAGTAGCTCGGTCTCGCTGGCTCCGGTTGAGAAAACAAAGGGCTTTCTGTCCAACGGAACAAGTATCTTGCGAGGGCTCTGCCGCTCCACCTCTCTTCTTTTCTCCAGAGCCTGCTGGTCTAATACCTTGATCCCCTCTCCAGCCCTTTCGAACATCACTACTTCCTCATTGCCAAAGCGTTTTCGGGTTGTGATGACCCGCTCTTGGGTGGCTGTTTCTGGAGAGCTATCAGCTCCACCGTCCTTGTTGTTCAGGTCGGCAAACGGGCTGCTTCCCACAGAGACCGGTATGGCTGCCTTGGTCTTGTTACAACCGGAGCAGGTACGGTCATGGTAGTTGGAATAGACACCGCAGTGGACACATTTGTATCCTAATTTCTCGGCTATGGTGGCTGGCGCTTCCTTTGGGTCGATGATCTCCCCTTCGGCGGATTCCTGGTTCTCGCGATCTTGGGACACTCCTTCCGCATCTTTGACCTCCACAAAGGGCCTCTCAGGGTTTTCTGGGTTGTGGACGATCTGGATCTCGTGTGTGGGTCTAAGCAGGTTCAGGGCTAAAGCCTGAGCCACCATGGATTTTCCAATGCCCGGCGGTCCAACCAGAAGAAGGTGCCTACGCTGACTAGCAGCAAGGCCGGCAAGATCCACGGCCTCATCCTGGCCAATCACCCTCTTTAGCGGGATGAAGGGTATCTCAATGTCCTTGGTGGATCTGATGCTGTTTAGCAATTCCGAAAAGATCGGGTATTCCTCGGTCAATTTCTTCCCTCTAGAGGTCGTTCTTTGTGTATAGTGTGATGCTGCTTGGCAGTTTTGCAATGCCGCCGGCCTTGCCTGCAACTATGGTTTTGATTTTTTTGTCTGCAGCGATGTCAACTATCCTTTGAGTAACGATTCCATCAAAAATGAGGGTAGCGACGTTCTTTTTTGTGTCTTTGAGCGTTTTTGCCAGGTCTCTTACCGTGGTCTCCACCAGTACCACTCCCTTGTCATCAAGGAAGTTTGCCGTGGATTTTCCAGCGAGCTCGTTGAACTTGGCCTTGAAGGCTTTCTGTTCGGTTGAAAGGTTACTTGCTGGTTTTTTCTCCCTTTCTTTCGGGCTATTCATCTGCTGTCTTTTCTCCAGCTTTGGAGACGGTTTTTTTGGCTCGTTTTTTCTGTCCTTGGCCGGGCCGTTCCCGCCGTTGTTTATGCCGTACATGTCAATGTACTGCTCTGCCGACACCTTGTTCCGAAGAGCCTTCATTATCTGTTTCTGTGTCAGTTCCTCAACCTCTTTTTGTTTTGGAGCTCTGGCAACGAAGTCCACCTCTGCTACCTGGAGAAACTCCCGTAGAATGAGCTCCCCACCGCGGTCGCCGTCAACAAAAGCAGTGACTATGCGCTCCTTGGAGAGATCCTGGATGGCCTGAGGTATGTTGGTACCCTCTACTGCTATTGCGTTCTTGATCCCGAATTTCAAGAGGTTCAGAACGTCATTTCGCCCTTCCACAACGATTATTGCATCAGAGGCCTCGACATTTGGGCCCGCTGGACATTTTTCCTTGCCATAATGGACAATTTCCTGTACTTGTAGGGATTGCCTTATAGCTTCAGCCAGTCCAATGCCGCTTGTCTGCGATTCTTCCATTAGGTCGGTCAGAAGCTCCTTGGCTCTGTCTACGATCTTGTTCTTTTTCTGAACTCTGACGTCCTCGATGTGGTCGATTACTATTTCAGCCTTGCATGGACCCACCCTATCTATTGTTTCCAGGGCAGAGGCCAGGATAGCGGTCTCGATCTGGTCAAGACTGGAGGGCATTGTTATTACCCCTTCAGACCGACCTTTCTTCTCGTTAATATCCACTTCTATCCTGCCGATCCTACCGCTTTTTTGAAGGTCACGAAGGTCAAGTTCGTTGCCAAGCAACCCTTCGGTCTGGCCAAATATGGCTCCGACGACATCGGGTTTCTCGACTATTCCGTTTGCATATATCTTTCCTAGGATTAGGTATTTTGTAGTGCTTGGATCTAAATTCATGATTTTCACCAGTGTATGTTTGATTCGTTTGTTGTTTGCAGTTTTCTGAAAAGGGTCTTATCTTCTATCGCTCTTCAGGGCGAATTTCCGAAGGTATCTTTTCCAAGTCGGAAAGCTTCCGTCAGCAGGTGCCAAGGGAATGAAGGTGTGAGATTGAATCTGGCTTGTCAAGCCAAAGTGCACTCTATTGATCCTTTTCATCTTTTTTGTGCAACTTGGGCATTAATTGTTCTGGTATATAATACTATCCGCACCCTCAAAATAGCCGTAAATCGATGCTTTTCCGTGGTTTCCTTCCTGTAAACATCACAACTCCTGCTTTGCAAAAAAGCTAACTAGTCCCAGGTGATGCAGGTTATTTATGGGGCGCGACAACCAAGGAAAGCTTGTGGATCTTATTGGGGGTTTTATTGGGGAAGAGTCATGCATTTTCATAGGCTTGGGCAATGAGTTCAGAGGGGATGATGCCGCCGGGCTGATGGTTGCCAGAAAACTGGCAGCGCAAGGAATAGCTGCTTTGGAAGGAGGAAGAAGCCTTCTGGAAGCTCTGTATTCCCAGGATTGTAGCACGTTTAACAGGCTGCTCTTGATAGATGCGGCCAACCTGGGACTTCCTCCTGGACACTTGCTGGTCCTGCGCCAGGACGAGATCACAGAGAAAGGTCTTTCCACCCATGAGAACAATCTAGACCTGGCTCTGAATTTTTTTCGTAGCGAGAATCCAGACGGAGAGGTGCTTTTTCTGGGCATTCAATTCGCATCGATGGAAATGACCGAAGGGCTAACGCTAACTCCTGAAATGGAAAAAGGGGTTGACCAGGCCGTTGACCTGGTCACCCGTAGTCTCCGAAGATGAACCCAGAGTGGGGTTCGATTGATCTTTATTGGCCTGTCCATCAGCCTAGACGAATTTGACATCCAGATAGTGGTATGAGCAGCTTATATCGAGTAATTCGCTAACGCTCACTACTCTACCTCTTCCAGCTCACGTCAAGGTAGTGACATGAGCAGGAGATACAAGGATCATAAGCTCTTACCAGCATTTCCAGGGTCAGCTCGATCTCCTTCTCAGGCTTGTCCAAAAGGGTTGGAGCAAGGGCCTCGAAATCGTGCTGGATGTTGTTGTGGTTCTGGTTCGTTGGGATGATGCAGTTGGCCTTGGTGCAGATGCCGTTCTCGTCGAAGGTATAATCGTGGAACAGTATACCACGTGGCACATCTGTTGCACCCACTCCACGTCCAGCCTTGACCTCGTACTTTGTGCAGATATTCTCCTGATCCATGCCAGTTGCCAGAAGCTTGTCTATCCAAGCCAGGGTTGTCTCCACATCATTGAAGCACTCTACTAACTGAGCTACAGAGTTCATGAACGGATTGTGGCAGACCGGTGAGAGTCCGAACTTGGCAGCCCATTCCTTGGCCAGTGGCGAGAGCTTGTCATAGTTCAGATTGAACCTTGCAAGCGCCCCTACCATGTATGAATCCCTAGCATGTTTTGTGTACTTGGCAGTTGATTGAGGCACCACGAACTCGTTGGTGATCTCCAGATATTTTTCTACAGGCCATCTTCCACCATCGGTCGAGCCGATGTCGCCGTCATAGAGGGCGTATTCGTCATCCGCAGTCAGGGCTATGAACTCTGTCTCCCTGGTGAAGTTCGGAAGTGCACCGGCGTTAGCCAGCACGATCTCGGCAACATCCAAAAATGTGGGTATCGCATCAACCAACTTCTGTTTGAGAGCCCTCATCTCCTTGTCCGAAGGCACCGAGGTGAATCCGCCAGGTATCATGCAGTTTGGATGTATTGTTCTTCCAGCGAGCAGGTTTGACATCTCGTTTGCAAGCCTATGAAGAGATATTATCTTTTTTACAGCTTCAGGGTGGGTCGCGATCAGAGGGAAGACACTGTCCACCCCTAGCAAGTCCGGAGCCACCAGGTAACCAACGTGCAGAACATGGCTCTGAAGGTTCTCAGCGGCCTTGATGAGCCTGCGGAGTATTTTTGTCTGTTCGGATAGCTCGATGCCCATCGCGGCCTCTGTGGCCTTAAGCGATGCTTCTGTGTGACCTATGGAGCAGATGCCGCAGATCCTACAAGTGATGTGTGCCATCTCATGCCAGGCTCTGCCACGTACGAAGGACTCGAAAAATCTTGGAGCCTCCGAAATTTGCCACTGGACCTTCTCTATCTGTCCATTGGATGCGTTCATGATTATGTTGCCGTGACCCTCGACCCTTGTCAGGTGCTCTACTTTGATGTTGATGTCGCTCATTCTATTCACCTCCCTTCTGGGCTTGTGCTTCTTCTTCATATCTGTATGTGAAGGTGGTTTTTCTTCTCAGTATATCGTCAGCCGTCAGTCCGTACTTTTCAAGCACATCGGTCTGGGCTTTCATGTGGGGGTCGCTCACCAATCCACGGCAGCCCTCGCATTCGTGGCCTCTGTTCGTGCAAGCCGAATCACAGCCAGCTCTGGTAACAGGTCCCATGCATACTTTTCCAAGCTCGAACACGCAAATGTTTTCGTTCTTTTTGCACTCAACGCATACTGGGTAGTCTGGTATCGGCAGGCTCTTGCCCTGAAGCAGTGCCAGAAGGACTTTTGCGAACTCGGTTCCATTGATGGGGCAACCAGGTATGGCTGCATCCACCTTGACCACTTCGTCCACAGCCCTTTGGCGAGGCTGATTGAAGAACTTGTTTGCATCGGTTGTATGCTCGGTTCCGCCTGGATGTCTGTGGTAGACCTCGGCCTTGTTCTCCTCAGGAGTCCATTGATTGGCCAGCCTCTGCACTCCACCTAAGTGTGCGCAGGCTCCGATGGTTATCAGTATCTTGGCTTGAGCCCTGATCTTCTTTATGCGCTCAACATCCATGGGCCTGGTTATCGACCCCTCGATGATAGCTATGTCGTAGTCCTCGCTATGCTCCTTCATGGCTTCCCTGAATGACACGATGTCGATGAGGCCGACAACGTCGATAATTGCCTCTTCCAGGTTAACTATGGCGAGCTGGCATCCTTCGCAGCTTGCGAAGTCGAAAAATGCTACTCTTGGTTTGCTCATTCGAACGCCTCCGGATGTTGCTTAACATCTTTATAATTGAAGACTGGGCCCTCCTTGCAGACATAGATGCCATTTATCTGGCAGTGTCCACATTTGCCCACTCCACATTTCATGCGCCTCTCAAGGGAGACGATGATATTCTCTTCTGGCATGCCCATGCTCAGCAGGCTCTTGTTGACGAACCTGTACATGATGGGGGGTCCAACGACCACGCCAATGGTGTTGGCAGGATCGAAGGTCACCAGGGGCATGATGGTGGTTATCACACCGACCTCGCCATCCCAGTTCTCTTCTTCCACGCAGGTATCCACGGTTCTCATGTGCTGGATATCATCACGCCGGTCCCATTCCTCTATCTCGTCCTTGAACAGTAGGGCATCCGGGTCCTTGCAACCGTAAAGGATGGTCACCTGGCCATAGTCGTCCCTGTGATCTAGAACATAGTTGATGAACGAGCGCATGGGCACGATCCCAAGGCCGCCGCCGATGAAGAGAAGGTTCTTTCCCTTCAACCCTTCGGTATCGAATCCGGTTCCGAAAGGTCCACGAATTCCGACCTTGTCGCCTGCCTTCATCGCATGAAGCGCATTGGTCACATCTCCGACGTTCCTTACTACTAGCTGGAACGTGTCTCTTCCAGGAGCAGAGGATATCGAGATGGGTGCCTCACCGATGCCCATGACAGAGACCTCCACGAACTGACCGGGCTGGTAGTTCATCGGCTGTCCATTGTCAAGGCCAATTTCGAAAAGGGTTTCGTCCTCTGTTAACTTGTCTACTCTTTTCATGGTAGCAGGCATTGGTACGAATAGCGGTCCCTTTCCAGAAGCCGCGCCTAGGTCTGATACGCCAACCGGGGCCAATTGCTTTTCTGCTAGAAGGGCGGTTGTGCCAGCGGCTAGCTTGTTAAATAGATTTACTGGGTCAGCAATATCAGGTACGCACTGTGTTGCACAGCGCCCGCATCCTACGCAGGCCACGAATCCAAACCCATCAGGGAGATACATTCCCTTGCGGTTGAATCTGTGCCTGTACCTGTCCTCGACATTCTCCCTGAACACCTCGCCTGAGCCGATCGATGTAAAGTCTCGGAGCATACAGCCATCCCAGGTTCGCTTCCTCAGACCTGTGTTCATGTCCAGGCTTATTTCGTCTGTAACATCATAGCAGAAGCAAGTTGGACAGACCAGGGTACAGGAATTACAGACCAGGCACTTATCTGCCTGCTCCTTCCATACCGGGCTGTCGAAACTCTTTTTAAGGATGTCGTGCCAGCTCGAAGGCTTGACCCTGAGGTCCCGCCTGGATCTCTCTGCCACTCCATCGTTGATGGACTTGGCTTTCTGGGCTTCCTCCGGGGTAGCATCTCTTTGACATGCTGCTCCCAGGAGCTGGCCCCCGGCCTCTGTGCCGATGTCGATGGCATAAGAATCGCCAAGATCGGTTATGAAAAGGTCGTAGCCCGAGTCAACAGTTGAAGTGCCCATGGCTCCGTAGAAGCCTTTCTCTGACACGTTCTGGATGTTGGAGCCTATGATGAGGATGTTCTTCCTTCTGGCTAGATATCCATCGTCTACGTGGGTGTCCAGGTAGAACTTGTCCATCTGCATGATGGCGGCTATGTCGTAGGGGTGAACTCCGATGATGATCTTTCCTTTGGGTTGCTCTGTCATCACCATCTTCCCTTGGGCTATGTCGAATTTCATCATGTTCTCGTACTGTGGTAGCACATACTTCTTTGGGGGAAGTATGGTAACATCGTAGTCCAGCCTCAACTCGCTTGCCGAGTCTAGGGGTCCAAATACGAATTTTGGTCCCTTGGCCTTGACGCCTTCCACATCTCTGCTGGTGTCTTGGATCAGTGCGTTGACAAATGCCGCAAAACCTGATTTTGATAGTATTTTCATCGATTTGCCTCCTCAGTGTTCATATTATGACAGGTATGCCCTCGAACTCGCCATTCTTGAAGTTCAGTGCCATAGGGCTGGTGGAGTGGTGGACACCACGCATCTTGATCACCTGGATGTGCCTGACCGTGGTGGTAAGGTCCAAGGGGACGAGTCCCACTTTGATGATGCCGTCAACCAGGAAATCTATGTCGTGAGCGCTGTATTTTGGCGAATCTTGAGACATCTCAGATATCAAGAGGGTTGTAACACCCAAGGTCTTGAGCCACTTGAGGAAATGGAACAGGTCTTCTCTTGGATTATCCATCTTGAACATCATTTCCAGAACTGGCAATGAATCTATTACCAGTAGCTCGAAGTTCAGCACCCCTTTAAGGGTCTCTATCTGCCTCTTGAACGTTTCCAGGTCCATGTTCTTGGTGGAGATCTGGCCTCCGCCGCCAGCGGCGTCCTTGCTCATCCTCTCCCACTGCTCCCTGGTGGTGGTCATGTCGTACAGGTTGAGCTTTCCCTCTATGGGTTCGCCCATGCCTAACTTCTTCAATTGGAACATAAAGTTATCTTTATCCTGTTCCAGTGTCAGAAATAGTCCGTTTACCCCCTCGTCCTTGGCGTTATGGTACAGAAAATTGTAGCATATTGAGGACTTCATGGTTCCAGGCGTTCCGGTGACCATTACGGTATGTTTTTCGGGTATGCCTTCTTCCATCTTACTGTCCAATCCTCGAATGTTCATTCTATAGCTTTTCACCATGTTTCATCCTCCTTTCAGATAACGTTAATTCGGGGAACAATTCAAGGTGTATAAAATAACTTCGTCAGAGTGTACATTATTATGACAGTTATGGGTGAATTACGGCCAAACACGCCCGAATCCGATTTTATCCGGCGTATGCGGGGCTTAATGAGTATATAATAGGAGCCCCGGTCATAACCGGCACAACTTGCTATACACTTTTATTCCGGTGTATGCGCAGTTTAACGGGTATATAACAGAAGTCCCGTTCATGACTGGTGTCACTCGTTTCCGTTTAGTGCTACTTCCCATACCCTATTGTCTTTACCGACTCGGCTATCTCATCGAGTATTGTAGGGTCGTCTATGGTCGAGGGAGCCTTGTAATCCTCAGCATCCGCGATCTTGCGCATGGTGCCGCGAAGTATCTTGCCGTAACGGGTCTTGGGAAGCCTATCCACCACTGTGGCCTGCTTGAAGCATGCAATGGGCCCGATCTCGGTTTGCACGCTCTGGACAAGGTCTGCAACGATATCCAGAGGCGCCTTACTGGCACCGGTCTTAAGCACCACAAAGCCGATCGGCACCTGCCCCTTGAGGTTGTGTCGTTGACCCCAACTACCGCGCATTCAGCCACATCTGGGTGGGTTGCTATAACCTCCTCCATTGCACCTGTCGATAACCTGTGGCCGGATACATTGATGACGTCGTCCACCCTGCCCATTACATAGACGTAGCCATCATCGTCGATGTAGGAATGCCCTACAACCCAGCCCACATCTGAGGCTGCCCAGTACACGTCGCCTGGCTCCATGCCGTAGATATGCTTCATGCTCCATTACATTGCAACTGCGTGGCCGCCGTTGTCACGCACAACGCCTTTAGGCATCCCTGTGATTCCTGATGTATAAAGAATATATAAGGGGTCATTGGCACCAACCGGTACACACTCGGCTGGCTCTGCATTTTCCATCATTTCTTTCCAGTCATGATCTCTGCCATCACGCATCTGCGCCTCCACTTCCGGCCTTTGTAAAAGCACAACCCCAGCTGGCTTATGCTCAGAAAAATCAATCGCCTGGTCCAGAAGCGGGTTGCAACGGTGCTGGTTTGGTTTGAGGAGGTGCCTGGACTAGATAGGATACCATCTCTGATCATGCTGCGTTGGCATAGCCTATTAGCCGGAG
>JAUVCJ010000196.1 GCA_030595765.1 Thermoplasmatota archaeon
AACAGCGTTGTGGTACAAGATATAGTACGATAGTGAGGATTTCATGGAGCCCGGAGTTCCAGCGATTAGTACTACGTGCCCCTTGGGTATTCCTCCACTCATCTGATCGTCCAGTCCAAGGACATAGGTCTTGATTCGTTCTGTCATGGTCTTGCCTCCGAATTGGGTCATTCAAAGAATGTTAACTCAAATGTATTGGATGTTTGATAATACTTTCCATGCTGGAAACACATCCATCTACTTTTCCGATTTATCGCTTTCTGTTGGGGTTTCCTTTCTTGCCCTGCCCTTTCCCGAGGGTTTTCTTCCCTTCTTGGCACCAGCTTTGGCCACATTCTCCTTTTTCGAGGCATAAGCAGCCTTGAGTATCTCGATGCTTCGGGATTTGAACTTGCCGTACTCCTTGTTCTCCAGAAGCACTTCCAGCTCAGAAACATCGATGTCCTTGCTCCTCCAGTCCTCCAACCTTTTCTCGAACATGGCCTGAAGCTTGCCTGGATCATCGATTGTTACCTTGACGACCTTGCTAGATTGTTTACCCTTTGTTGCCTTTGATCTCTTCTTTGCTGCTGGCTCATTGGCTACTTCATCAGCGACCCCATCAGCTACTTTATCCGCTTTCTTGGAAGTGGTCTTAGCCTTCTGTTCCTTATCCAATGGAGCCCCGGTGGGCTGTTCTTCATCCAATGGGGTCTCAGCATCCTGAGCCTTGGCAGGAGAGGGCTTTTTCTTCATTCTCTTCTTGGGTGCGCCCTTGGCAACCTTCCTAGTGCCCTTATGGGAGTCATTTTTCATACCCTTGGTAACTTGTATGTCATCTTCAGAAGCCACTCCACGGGCAGTGGCACTCGGCTCCAAACCGTCCTCATCAAGCCCTGTATCATCTTCCATTAGAGCCATGACCTCGTTCTTGATGTCATCAGGAAGCTCCTGGTACTCTTGGTCGGCCTTAAGGGCACCCATGACATCATCAACATAATCCGATACCTTTTCCTTCAGGTCAATGGGGTCGATGCCTATGATCTCATCCTTGAGGCTGGCACCACATACAGTACAGAGCTCGTGGGTGGTATCTATGGGTGTGTCACAGAACGGGCATTCAATAAACTCCTTCTTGCCCTTGCTCATTTCCTTGCTAGGCTTATCCAGCAGGCTGTCGGCCATGATCCTACTGATGACCAGCACGTTATCGAACTCGCTTCCCATCCCAGTCTTGTCCAGGGTGCTAGCTACCAGGTCGGTCAGGCTACGAAATCCCAGATCATAGAGTTTATTGGCACTATCCTGTTCAACACCAGGTATCGTCATGAAATCAGAGATGATGGATTCCTTTCGGGCTTCCATATCCTCCTCATCCTCCTCCTCCACTTCCTCGCTCACCCAGATCTCCCTTTTGGCAGTGACCATGCTCATCTCGCAATCAGGGCAATAAAGGGATTCAGCAGGCAGAACCTTCTGACATTCCGAGCAAGTAACCTCTTGCTCACCCACTGATGTGAGACACATTGGGCATTCTTCTGCCCCCTCTGGCACGGCTGTGCCACAGACTGGACAATTTACCATTCCAGACCTCCGATCAAGATGTGAAAGCGAGTTCCTCGGTTATATTCTTTGTTGCTGTGAATTCTGTTGGTGTAGATTCTGTTGCTCTGCATTCTATGGCTGGTTATTCTGTTTGGGGTCTTTTTCATCAGAGCATACATCGCCTGAATCGCCACCGTGGCAGCCACAGCTCTCGTCGCCACCCTCATCCTTATCACCGCCGCAGCACTCATTGTCAGAGCCCTCATCCTGACAACTGCATTCGCAATCGTCACCGGTTTCTTCCGTGCCTAATATGCCAGAAAGCTGGTCTCGCTCCTGATCGCTTAGAGACTCCATGGCCCTTCTGGACTCTGCCATTATCATCTGCATGACAATTGCCTGAACCACTGGAAAAACAAGATTGGTCCTGACCTTGGCATCGTAGTCCTCCTTGGCCTTGTCTCGATGGGTTGCTAGCTGCTCCTCTGTCATTGAACCCTGACCCAGACCTGAGCAGGCCTTGTTCTTCAGCACGTAGTTTTTACCATCAAAACCCAGAGGATAAGAGGCGCAATGCAGTGGCAGTGAATGATATATGTTACACAGCTTGTTGTCCGGATCGTACATGGGGCAACCGGTCTTGCCCTCATCCATGCCATCTGGCCAGGCCATCACCAGCATTGGAAAATCGTTATGGAGCCTAATGCTCAGAAAATGCATCACTGAAGCCAAAGTGCCATTTAGAGACCACCCTTCCAGGTCTGCCAAGGTAACTGGTACTGCTTTCATGCCGATACAGGAATTACCGCATCTTGTGCAGTTGTATACGAATTTCGGCCTTGTTTTCTCGGCCTGATTCTCTGCCTGGTTCTCTACCTGATTCTCAATGGATTCATTATGAGTTTCCTGGTCTGGGGTGGGTGGGTCTGTGTTAGGCTGGTCTGTAATATGTTGGTCTGGAGTAGACTGTTCTGGAGTAGGCTGTTCTGGAGTAGGCTGATTTGGTGTAGGCTGATTTGGTGTAGGCTGTTCTGGAGTAGACGGGTCTGGAGTGGGTTGTTCTGGAGTAGATTGTTCTGGAGTAGGCTGGTCATTCATGTTGCTCACCTTTTTACCAGCATAAGCAAAAGGTTGGATTTACCTCTTTTGGCTGGTTGATAACAATATGGTGACATTGCATCATTGCGACCAAAGGCAGAAGGTGTGGGTTCAAGTGACTTTTAGATGACCCTTGCGAAATTCATAGAGATAGCCATCAGACAACATCAATGCTATCAGTTGTGATGGTTTTCTAACACCTTCGCTCTCAAGTCTGGCTTCCAATTCCTTTCTGGGAACAGAGCCTCCTTTTTTGCACATCTGAGCAATAAGCTCTGTGACATGCCTCTGAGGAGACATCTTTGGGCTCTTTGCCCTTTCACGTTCAATGTCATTTTCTATAGGGATGTCTACAGGGGTGTATTGTGGTTGTAGGTCGTCATCTTCAGTGAGGGGGATATCCCGAGAACCATCATCATCCTCTTTTGTATCACCCTCCATTGTATCAACCTCTTTTGCATCACCTTCTTCCAATAGCTCCAGCGTTTCTTGGACAAGGTCTTTTGGTGCTGCAGCCTCAGATAATGCCTGGACGATATGAGCGATCTCTGCCTGGGTTCTGGCCGAGCCATATACTCTGCATTTGGCAAGGCGATATGCTTTTGTGCAGTAGGAGCAAGTTGTGGTCTTTGTTCCACTGGCCACAGCCTTGAACCTTCTACAGCTTGGGCACCTTACTGCATTGAAACCGACCATGCACCTTACTCCGCCAAATTACTAATAAGGGTTTTGGCCTCACTTCGACCCAGGTGAACGATATGAGACAAGTTTGGCTGCCGGTAAAGGAGCTTCTCAGTGGAAAGCACGAGGGTGAGTTGGTATCACTCAGGGGCTGGATATATAGAACCAGATCCAGCGGCAAGATAGCTTTTACAGTCATAAGAGACTCCACTGGCATAATCCAGGTCACTATTGTTAAAAATGAAGTTGAGGAGCTGGAAAGCTTTGAGTCTGCAAGAAAGGCGCTGATGGAGTCATCGGTAAAGGTGACTGGCATCCTAAAGAAGGATGACAGGGCTCCTGGCGGCTTCGAGATACTGGCTAGCATCTTCAATGTTGTTGATTATGCAGACATTTACCCAATAACAAAGGACCAGAGCGAAGTGCTTCTTAGAGATAACCGCCATCTGTGGCTGCGCTCCAGAAGGATGACATCCATACTGAAAATTAGAAGCACCGTTACAGGTGCCATCCACGATTTCTTTAGAGGCCGGGGATACCATGAATTTACCCCACCCATATTCCAGCCCAACCAGGCTGAAGGCGGGTCTTCTCTGTTCGAGGTCAAATACTTTGATAAGAAAACGTATCTCTCCCAGACCTGGCAGCTCTATGCTGAAGCCGCCATATTCTCACTTGAAAAGATATACGACGTATCTCCAACATTCAGAGCCGAAAAATCAAGAACATCCCGACATATCTGCGAGTTCTGGATGGCTGAGATGGAAGCGGCCTGGATGGATCTGGCCGAGGTTACAGAGATTGCCAAAGAGGAGTTAAAATTCATCTTGGCCAGGGTCATGGAGAGGAACACCGAAGACCTCAAGATCCTTCAAAGAGATGTAACAAAGCTCATGCCCAGCCTTGAGAAGCCTTTCCCAACCATCACATATACCAAGGCCCTGGAGATTTTGAAAGATGAGCACGGGATGGAAGTGGAATGGGGAAAGGATCTTAGAACCCTTGAAGAGAACAAGCTCATGGAAAGCTTTGACACCCCAGTGGTTGTAATATTTTCGTGTATGCTTTTATCATATATTAGCGTATTCTAATATAGATGGCTGACTTTGTCAATAGCCACTGCGCTTTCACATCACTTCATTACAATGCATAATCAAATTACACGCCACATAAAGATA
>JAUVCJ010000044.1 GCA_030595765.1 Thermoplasmatota archaeon
GACAGCGGTGGTCTCATGAGTGAAAAGATACTAGTCACAGGCCCATTCGGGCAGATAGGCACGGACCTGGTTCCAGAGCTTCAAAGAATAAATGGTAAGGAGAACGTTATTGCATTGGGTCACAGGAACATACCTGCCGACTTTGATGGTGTCCTTGAAAAAGGGGATGTTAGGAACCCTGATGATATGGCCCGGATATTCTCGGAGCACAGCATAACCCAAGTATATCACCTGGCATCATTGCTTTCAGCCATTGGAGAGGACAAGCCCGACCTTGCATGGGATGTGAATATGAACGGCCTAAAAGTAGTGCTTGATGAAGCAATAAAAACCAATGTTTTGGTGTTCTGGGCAAGCTCCATTGCGGTCTTTGGACCTACGACCCCGAGGGAGAAAACACCTCAGCGCACTGTCCTTGAGCCAACTACAATGTATGGAGTTACAAAGCTCGCTGGTGAGATGCTATGCCAGTATTATTTCTTAAAATACGGCCTGGATGTCCGCAGCATCAGATACCCAGGCATCATAAGCTACAAGGCCGAGCCAGGCGGAGGCACCACTGATTATGCAGTGGACATCTACTACAAGGCTGTCAAGAATGAGAAGTTCACCTGCTTTGTTAACCAGGACACCACCCTGCCAATGATGTATATGGATGATGCAATAAAGGGCACACTTCAGATAATGGATGCGCCATTTGAGGCCATCAAGGTCAGGACCAGCTACAACCATGGAGCCATCAGCTTCACTGCCAAGGAGTTGGAGGATGTGGTGCGCAAACATTCGCCGGGTCTCGTTGTGGAGTATGCTCCAGACCACAGGCAGGCCATTGCCGACACCTGGCCAATGAGCGTGGACGATTCTGCGGCACGAAACGACTGGGGCTGGTGCCATGAGTACGACCTAGAAAAGATGACCATTGTGATGCTTGAAGAGTTGAAAAAGAAGTTCCAGCAATAGATCAGGCCTGGTAATAGGGTCGGGCGCTAATAACAAAAGCCTGGGTGAAAATTCCACCGCCCTCTGGAAATGCGCTTCTCACCGAAAAATATTATTAAGCAGTCCACTTATCATGGTGCTACCTTATAGGTGGAGAAGCTTCTCAATCGAGGGGCTGTTTCTCGTATGAGAAGCGAAATAAACCTGTTGGGGGGGTTGCATGGCAAAAATAGAAGACAACACCATAGACTACGACGGATGCAGAATATACATTGAGTCTGAATGGTATACAGACAAAGAGCTCAAGAGCGTGATGAAGAAGAGGGTAAGTGACGAGGATTTCGACGTTGCTCACCTGGCCACCGGCTTATCTCTCCTGAAGACGACCATTGGAGAGAGTAGCGAGGTAACCATCAGGTTCCCTAAGGATATTCTGACAAAAGCAGAAAAGACAAGTGAAAAGAACGGCGAGACCCTTGGAAGCGTAATCCGCAGGGCCATGGCCGAGCATTTTGGTATGGAGGCCCCATCTGGGGCGCCTCCTGCACCATCAACCCCAGATGACGATGAGCCTGAGGACGAACCTGAGGATGAACCCGAAGTTGTTGACGAACCTGAGGACGAGCCCGAAGAGGCCAATGAACCAGAGGAAGAACCCGAAGTTGTCGACGAACCTGAGGACGAACCTGAAGAGGCCGATGAACCTGAAGACGAAACCGAGGATGACGATTCAAAAGATGACGACAAGGCCGATGAAAAGCCAGAAAAGTCTTCATCCCCAAAAAGAACCAGCTCGGCACCACCCCGAAGGGATACCAGGCGTCGCCGCAGGCGGTAGAAGTGATCTCTGAGGTTTGGCATTTACCATGACGCTGAACCTGAGAAAGCGAAAGCGCCTCAAGAAGAAAGAGGTTCAGGGACTCCTGAACCAGTTAAGTTCAGCCTGTGGCCTGGACCTGGATTGGAGCCAGGCCGCTGTTGATAGGGCACAAGGCCCCAATTTCGATGTGGTGTTCGTTGACAATGAGGCTCTGGTGATGGTGCACCAGGATGTTACTTTTCCCACAGTTCGGGGACTGCTCAAGTATGACCTTGAAAAAAGGTATGTCACAGTTGACATGGGCGCAATACCCTATGTGATGAATGGCGCGGACATAATGGCTCCAGGTATTGTAGATGCAGATGCTGACATATCCGAAGGGGAGCTTGTCTGGGTCAGGGACGAGACCCACGGACGCCCTCTGGCCATAGGGTTGGCAACGCGGTCTAGCACCGCCATGTTGGAGAGCAAGGGAGGAAGGGCGGTCAAGGTGTTGCATCATGTCGGGGACGAGCTTTGGGAATACTAACTTTTATATTGCCCAAAAACCTTAAGCTGAATGGTTGAGAAAGCGGTGATGTTCATGAAAAAACCCTTCAAGAAAGGCTCTGAAGACAAGCCTGTTTACGAGGCAGACAGATACATAGACCTGGGTAGCCTATCCTTCGATGAGGACATGGCTGCTGGGCCAGCTAATATGTACGTGAGGGTGGCAGAAATTCACAGATACGAGGATCTTGCAACCCTGACCAACATCGTTTACAACGGTAACATGCTCATTCTAGACTTCAACCCTATTGCCAACGATAGGCTGACACTGAAGAGGGTGACCAATGAGCTTAAGTCGGTGGTTGCGGACACCAATGGTGACCTTGCAGGGATTAGCAAGAACTTCCTTGTGGTGACCCCCGGTGGTGTCAAGATAGACAGGGCCAAGATCAAGGCCCACATCTAGGATCATTCCAATTTCCCATCCATTCTCCAAAAGCATTAGTGGTAACAAGATGAGCACATGCGAGGCGAGTACGTGGTGGTCTTAATGAGTAGATTGTGGTCAAGGCGATTATATGGCAGTCGGGATTAGTATACGGTAGTCGAGGTGAATAGATGCGAGTAAAAAAGAACGGTAACATTGAGGAGATAACCGCCCTTTGGATGGAAGATAAAAATGTGGTGTTCATAGACCAGAGGCTTCTGCCCCACAAGCTAGAGATGTTCGTTGCAAAGAGCACATCAGAAGTAGCGTATGCCATATCTGACATGGTGGTCAGAGGCGCTCCGGCCATAGGAGCAGCTGCAGCCTGTGGTCTTGCGCAAGCCGCTATGCTGGGTCAGGATCTGGAAGCTGCAGCCAAGGAGCTTGGCGCCACCCGTCCCACAGCATATGACCTCTTTTATGCCCTTGACTGGACAAAAGAACGATTGCAAGGGGGAATGGATCCCTTAGAGGCCGCACGGAAATATATTGAGATAACAGTGGAGAGATGCTTTCAGATAGGCCTTAATGGCTCCCCTCTGATCAAGGATGGGGCCAAAGTGCTTACTCATTGCAATGCAGGAGCACTGGCAACAGTGGATTATGGCACTGCGCTTGCTCCTATGCGGATCGCTAGAGACCAAGGGAAGTCGCTCTTTGTCTGGGTGGATGAGACCAGGCCAAGACTTCAAGGCGCCAACCTGACAGCATGGGAGTTGTTTCAGGAGGATATACCTCACTCTGTGATCGCAGACAACGCCGCAGGCCATTTCATGCGCCTTGGAGAGGTTGATCTATGCATTGTTGGCACCGACAGGGTTGCCGCAAACGGCGACTTTGCCAACAAGATAGGGACCTATGAAAAGGCTGTGCTAGCAAAAGAGAACGAGATCCCATTCTATGTTGCTGCTCCTGTTTCCACTGTGGATTTTTCCCTAACTTCGGGGGATGACATACCAATAGAAGAGAGAAGCCAGGATGAGGTATCCATGGTCATGGGGATCAGAGTTATGCCTGAAGGGTCTAATGCCAGGAACCCGGCCTTTGACGTCACTCCTGCAAGGTACGTTACCGGTTTCATCACCGAAAAAGGAGTTTTTAGACCTGACCAGCTTGGGAAGCTGGAGGTAATTGATTGAGGTTCTGTCCCAAATGCGGTGCTCAATTGGTGCATGGTGCTGATTATTGCCAGGATTGTGGAGCTGAGCTAGTTGATTATGACTTGCCCATGGAAGACTCCATAACGGTTGAGCTTGAGGTAATTCCCAAGGCTGATACTGATCCCAAGACCACCACTGGTTCCAATGCAATAATCGATGAGGCAAGCACTGGTGAGGCAAGTGCTGGCGATCTAAGAACCTCCAAATCGGGAGCCCATAAGACGGAAATGGGTAAGGCAGGAATTGGCGAAGTAGGAGGAGGCCATTGCGTCCAAGGCATGGGTGTCCAGTGCAAGCTGTGTGGAAGCGATGCAGTATCCAGGGAGACTGCAGGCTCCGAGAAAGGTAGATGCCTTGGTTGCGGTGCCCATTATGGTTTGTTCATGAACTCTGGAGTCAGAATGTTCTATTCAGGTGATCATCTGAGGCTCGTCAGAACCCTGATAGAGCACACCGAGAAGGGATTTTATAGAGTGGCAGTCAAGAACGATCTCCCTGCTGACCACATGGCTCAGATGCTTAATCGGCTTGTCAATGACCTTCCATTTGAGAGGTCCAAGTTCAGGGAGTTACTGGATCACCTAATGGAGACAGGCATTGTTCAGACTTACCTAACACCAACCCCCGGCTCAGACTATGGCTGGTTCGGCCTGGAGCTGGGTTTTGATCATAATCATGATCCCGCTGGAGATTGATAGAAGTTCAGGGTGGCAGAGCCCAGCCGGAGTTCGCTAGCAATTTAGGGTGGTAGAGCCCAACCGGATACCGATAGTGATTCAGCGCAATAGAGCCTAGCCAGGGCGTAATAGATATTCAAAATAGCAGAGCCTAGCCTGATAGCGATAGATACCTGATCCCAGCCACATATTCATGCATTTAACTCATGTCTCATCTTCGGAACCAGCAAGCTTGATCTGGAACGGGTTCAGGCAAATCGGGCAGGTAATAGTGTATTCAGACTTCTCCAGTGACAACACCACTTTTGACTTGATCTTGGCCTTGCATGCCGGGCAGTTATCAGAATAGGTAGCATCATACCTGTCAATTGTCTCCATGTACCTTATCTTTTTCATGCGCTTATCCCAAAGCAGTCTGTCTGGGTACAGATGAGGTATCTGCTTGAACCTGGATTTTTCCCTGTTTGCGGTCATGACACCGGAAAATAGCATGGCCATCCAGAATACTATGTGAGCTGTATCATTCTGGCTTCCTCCAATATTGTTCATAGCAAAATTGATAATAAAAAATCCTGAGATCACCGACAATCCCCACCCGACCATCCCGAGAGTATAGGAGATGTATTCCCTGTACTTGAAGATCCTGGGTTTGGGTACATTGGCATCCAAGCTCTCTTCCTGAATGAATTGATGCACAAGCTCGTCCACGAGGTTCAAACTGGAGCTGACAGCATCCAACAACGTGCCAATCTGGCTTGTGGCAAGGCAATAAGTGGCCAAAAGGGTGCCAACCCCGGCAATAATCCCCAAAGCTAGCATCATCGGCAGCTCGGGTTTTGGAGTCATGGATGATACCACAATGGTGATAATGCTGAGAGTTCCCATCATCACGAATAGCGCCAATAGATCCCGTAAAAGCATTAAAAAATGTGTTTGTTTGGAGAATTCGATATGGCCTCTAGCGCAATATCCGATCTGCTTTTGGAAGTATTTATACGAGCCTCCCAGGAATTCCTTAAAAAGCTCAACCAACTCCTCATACCCCACCTTGATGCGGTACTTGCTACCAGTTCTGGTTATTATATGCAATTGTGACGAATTGAGATGGATCCATCTGCTTTCAATCCTGAAAAATCTTGGTCGAAATTCGACGACATCCCGAACCCGTATCCTGGTTTTTGTAAGGAGCTTGTAAAGCACCACATTTTCCCCTTCCAATGAGACTCTGTTGACCCTTCCAAGGAGCTGGCTCATCAGTACTAATTCACCAATGATCACAGCAAGTATTCCTGTTGAAATTGGGAGTTTAATGACAATGATGAAATGAAAATAGAAATTTTTACTAAAGAATTCTCCTCCCAAGCTTGTGAATGAGGCTACCGCTCCTAGAATGGCCAAAGCCATCATCATGATTGTGAGAAATAGGTAGCTCCTCACGAACCTATTTGGGCTCTTAGGTTTGATAAGCCGACCTTGTGTATCTTCAATGGAATCTGGTATCACAGATTGCCCATCTTCAGCATCAATTGGAGATGAACTGGCATCACTAGCTATTGTAGAAACCTTATCTTCGCTAGGCATTGGAGATGAGGCATCAACACTAACTTCTGTAGAAATACCCTCTTCATCATCAATAGGAGATGAACCAGCATCATTATCTGTTGGAGGGGAGCCATCCTCATCATCAATTGGAGCTGAACTCTCTTCCTTGGGTGTTGAAGAGGAAGTGCCGCTCTGGGCCTTATCCATGCCTTGGAAATGGGGGCGACCATATTAATAGCTTCTTTGAACTATAGCCCTTACTTGAGGGGCAGGGTTATTAAGCGGAGAATAGTGGGGGCCAATCAATGGGCGTGAACCTTTCTGCACTGGTGGATTTTACTCCAATTAGCCTCAGCCATCTTTCTGGAAAGATAATAGCCATTGACGCTTTCAACACATTGTACCAGTTCCTTTCATCAATAAGGCAGGCTGATGGAACTCCGTTGTCCAACTCATCTGGCAAGATAACCTCCCATGTTTCAGGATTGTTCTACAGAAGCGTTAACCTTCTCCAAGAGGGCATTAAACCGGTCTTTGTCTTTGATGGGTTGCCACACCCGCTAAAGACCCTCACCATCCAGAAGAGAAGGGAGATAAGGAACAGGGCCATGGAGGAATGGGAAAAAGCAGTAAAAGAGGGAGACATGGAGCGTGCCAGGTCAAAAGCTGCCCAGTCATCACGGCTTACTCCGGAGATGGTCGAGGAGGCAAAAGTTCTGCTGGAGCTTTTGGGAATACCTCATCTAGACGCTCCCGGGGAGGGTGAAGGACAGGCCAGCGTAATGGCTGCAGCAGGGGAAGCCTGGGCAGTCGGATCTCAGGATTTTGATTCCTTGCTGTTTGGCGCCCCCAGATTGGTAAGGAACCTGAGCCTAAGTGGAAGGCGCAAGCTTCCCAGGAGAAACGAGTACGTCAGTGTAACTCCTGAGATACTGGAACTAGAAGTGGTTCTGGAACGATTGGAGCTTACCAGGGAGCAGATGATCGACATGGCTCTTCTGATCGGTATTGATTTCAATTCAGGCATCAAGGGAATAGGCCCCAAGACTGCGGTTAAGTTGATGCGAAAGCACGGATCTCTGGAAGCCGTCATGCAGGAGAAAGAGGTCAATATCCCCAAATTTCAGGAGATAAGAGATCTGTTCCTCAAGCCAGTAACGATCCCAGCCAGGAGCCTTGAGTGGGGCGCGGTCGATGCCAAGGGTTGCATGGATTATCTTCATGAACAGTTTGATTTCGGTACTTCAAGGCTGGAATCCACAATGTCGAAGCTTGCCAAGCTCAAGAGCTCCAGATCTCAGAAAAGTCTTGACCAGTGGTTTTAGGCCATTTGCTTATAATACTGGTAAGACCGAGACTGAAAAACAATAGATCTCAAACATAATTGTGCCGAGATAGCAGAAAATGGCGTATTTGGCCTTGTGGATGGGTGCTGGCAAAAAAGTGTAGAAAATGCTTAATAGGGTCAATGTGAATCACCAGCCGAAGAAAGGGGTTTCTTCTTAGAGGTCTAACATGCAGCTAGATATCATTAAGAAGAAAATTTTGTTGCTTGGCGATGCATCTGTAGGCAAGACAAGCCTTATTCGAAGATTTGTACTGGATCAGTTCGATGATCGCTATATCACGACCATCGGGGTCAAAGTGACCAAGAAGGAGATGGAGGTGGAGAAGGATGGTGGGGGAACCCAGAAGCTTGGCTTGATCATCTGGGACATGGTTGGTCAGAAGGGTTTCAAAGGATTATTGACCTCGAACTTCAAGAACGCAGCAGGTGCCATATTGGTCTGTGACCTGACCCGGAAGGATACCTTGGAGTCGATAGAGAGCTACTGGCACCCGGCAGTCCTGCGAGAAAGCGGAGAGATACCGACCATCATCATGGCGAACAAGGTCGACCTTGTTGGCCAGAGAGCATACGGAGAGGATGATGTATCGGTGTTTGCAGACAGCATCAAAGCGCCAAGGCTCCTGACCTCTGCCAAGACCGGAGAGAACGTTGAGAAAGGTTTCAGAACGCTTGGAAAGATCGTTGTTTGAGCTCGAAGCCATGCAGATACCATTTTTACAGTTCCGCATCCAATTTTTAGCTCAATATGGAAAGGTGAAAAAGCGCTAGGCCGCTGAAGTGGACGCTCAGTTAACATGCAGAGTTATCCCAACACCTTCTCATCCCCGCAACCCTTCAAGCGTTTTGAGTCCACGGTAGGACTGCTACCTTCCGGTCCTGGCCCGGTCTCCGTGGTAAAGGTAAAGCGCGTCGCCCTCCGGCTACGCCCAAATTACCCCCTCTAACCCTGATGGACAGGGAATCATCGTTGGCATCAAGCTCGACATGGAACTGGATACGCCGCCTCCAACTGTCGCCCCCACTAAGGACGGTTTTGGTGTATAAGGAGACGCCCAATCCCCCGGCCAAGCCTAGCCCGGTTGCCAGAGCACTCGCAGTATAAATATTTTGGGCGGGGGGGGTAGTGTAGGTGTATCATTCATTATGACCGTTATTACCGCGCGATCATAATGGTAATGATGAAGATGTTCCCCTCATTGGTTCTGGATCTTTCCCTTGCCACCACAATATGGACACCATACTGACATATCCGTGTCAGGTTTTTGAACCGAGAATGACCGCTGACAACCTGGACAGTCAATGTCTATATTGCAAGCTTCAAGAGGCTTGTCATTCATTTTGTCTTTAACCTGTTCGCTTTGTGGTCGTTGGTACAAGGGTTGGCGTGGTGGCTGGTGTCATAATGCTTTATGACCGTTATGACCATTCGGTCAGAAAACATTAAATATAATTATGACCGTTTGGTCATTATGGTCATAATGAAGAAGTTGCCCTTCTATGCTGGGGTGGACATTCCCGAAGGAGAGTTGGATGAATATTTCTGTGATAGGAATCAGGAATATGCTGAGATTACCGATTATCTGGGTAGTGGGGGGAAAAGATATATTGCTCTAGTTGGGAAGCGGAGAATTGGGAAGAGTAGTTTGATGGTAAGATGCAAATCAGGCCTCAATGAGGAAGTGCAACGTTCCATTCTTGTGAGGGTTGAGCAGGTCAATCCATTTACCATGAGCCAGTTCTTCTATCATTTATTGAGGGAGATCGAAGAGGGTTATAGGCACAGCCCTATGGATAAAATAAAAGGTGCAGGAAAGAAGCTAGCTCGATCAATGAAGCCCAATAGGGTTGGAGCCAACATTGGCGAGATAGTTACCCTCTGGGCCGCGTTTGATGATGAGTTGGGTAATGATAAACCGTTGCAGGAACTTATGAAAACTACTTTCAAGACCATTGATGAGATTGGAGAAGAGTTTGGAGCACTTGTTATTATGTTAGATGAGTTTCAGAGACTCTTTGAGTTCGGAACCGATTTTCTGTGGTCCCTGAGGGGATACATGTCCAACACAGAACACGCTTCTTTCCTGGTTTCATCAAGCCTTGTATCATTTGAGGACGAGATCACGGCCAACGAAAAGCAACCGTTCTTCAACTTCTTCAATGTGAAAGAAATTACCGAATTGCCAGAGGACGAGGTCAGAAAGTTTGTGGCTGAACGATTTGGGAAATTTGATTTGACTATCTCCAATGATGCTATGGATTTCATGGTTCTGCAATCCATGTGTCATCCCTATTACGTACAGCGATTGGGACTTAGATGCTATGAGCTTGTAAAAACCCAGAATTTGAAGTCAGTTACCCTGAACGTCATTATCCAGGCATATGATGATATCATCAGCACAGGAATGCCGGGCCATCTAACTTCTGAATTTTACAAGGTTACAGGGAAGATGAGGGATATAGTGATCATCATGGCAAGAGATGGTCTGGAGCGTCCCAAGGATATTGCTGGAAAACTCAAGATACCCGAAAATAGTATTGGTGGATTCTTGAAGAAGATTGAGGATAGACATGGGATAATTAAAAAGACTGAACGAGGGAGATATGTATTCACCGATGCTTTTCTCCAGGAATGGATAGTAAGGCATCACACACTGGAGGATACACGCAAGACTAGAATCGCTGTTCGGGACCTCAGACCGTTTAACTCCGAATTGGTTGAGAATTATATCCGAATGCTTACGGAAAGCAAACTATCCCTGGATAACGAAAATAGATTGATCCAGTCCATCAGAAACGAAGCATACAAGATATACAGCGAAAGGATGGTGGATGAGAGTCATCTTCCAGTTGTCAACACACTTGTTGATTTCTGCTGCGAGGGCATTGAGGAGCTGGATGAAAAGAAACAAAAGGAATGGCTTGATATTCTGCATCTGCTATCCAAGGCCGAGAATATACTCGAATTGATTAAGGACAAATATTATGATCTGCTGGTTCGTCTTTATGATGGTGGTTTTCATGAGAGCGAACTGGTCCAGATCCTTCATGTCTGTGGATATTTTAATGATGGTGCAGGCGAGATATTGAAGGCCATCGAGATTAAGGATGACAAATTATTCAGCACGCTGGTCTGCCAGTTGGATTTCACTGACCCCAAGCTAATAAAGGATAAATTCAATTTCATCGAAGAACTGCTACAGAAATTGGAGACTCTGGATCCCAAAACGGATAATAGCCTCATAGAGAAGATAGAACGTTTACGAAACGAGCTAGAGAATGCATGATTTTTCATTGTGTTTTTTTCTTAAAACCCCTATTCTCCTCCATAATAGTCTCTATTCCCGCTTTGGTAAAGCCATCCCTTAATGCTATGGAGTTATGGAATGGGCCTAACCCGAACAACATTCGGAAAGATTGTATTGAGAATGTTGTAAGGGTGGGCAAATCACGCTGAACCGATTGTATCAATAGTGATTGGCCTAACCGGAGTGAAAAACGGAAAGACAGTACTGAGTTTTTCACGATGAAAGGTTCCATTCAATGCGCACAGTTCACATAGGTTGGCCTAACCGGAGTGAAGTTCGCAAATACTGTATGGAGAACTTCACGATGGAGGGCCCATTGCGTTGAACCAATAGCAAAAAAGCAATGGGCCTAACCCGAGTGAAATTTGGAGATACTGTATTGAAAATTTCATGAGGAAAGGCGGATTGAGCACTGGGCACAGTTCGTATAATGGGCCTAACCGGAGTGAAATTTGGAGATACTGCATTGAAAATTTCACGATGGAGGGCCCATTGTGAACCCATTGGAAAAAACAATGGGCCTAACCAGATTCGAACTGGTGATCTTCGCCGTGTGAAGGCGACGTCATTTTTGGCCCGTGGGACAAATCCTCACGAATAACCAACTAGACCATAGGCCCATTTTGGTGCGATTGGTTCAATAGGCCTTATGTCACAAAAACAAGATTTTTGCTCCTCATAGGCCCACTATGCGACTTGAATGGCTACATAAATGCGCCCATTCAGGGAATCCCTCAATTATCCATAGAGTTCATAACTCTTTCGTTGCAGAGAATGGCCTGGTAAGTGCTAGTCTGGATGTTTTTCCTTATGGCTGTGTCTTAACAACAATTAAAAGCCCGAATCAATGTGGGGGTGAGGCCATGAGCGATCAAGTGTCACTTGCAAAGTACGAGTTCAAACGCCAGATAGAGGAGATCCAGGCTGCCAAAGGCAGAGCCACCGAGCTGATATCGCTGTATGTCCCATTTGACAGGCAGATAAGCGATGTTGTAGCGTATCTGCGCAATGAGTTCTCTCAATCCAGCAACATTAAATCGAAAAGCACCAAGAAGAACGTGACAGCTGCCATAGAATCCATTATGAGCCGTCTTAAGAACTACAAGCGCCCACCTGAAAATGGGGTGGTCTTCTTTGTTGGCCATAAGGCCGCAACTGGAGACCAGACCGAGATGGTGCAGTTCGTTATCGAGCCTCCAGATGTCATCACCACCTTCTTCTACAGATGCGATTCCCTCTTCTATCTGGACCCGTTGATGGACATGCTAAAGGAGAAGGATTCCTACGGCCTCCTCGTCATTGACAGGTCAGAAGCGACATTGGGAATTCTGCGCGGCAAGCGCATCCAGACCATCAAGAACGTTCCATCTCTGATACCCAGCAAGCACGGGAAGGGTGGCCAGTCCCAGAATCGTTTCGAGCGCCTCATTGAGATAGCGGCTCATGAGTTCTACAAGAAGATCGAGGATCTAGCAACGGATTCATTTCTTGGAGAGGATCTAAAAGGCATTCTAGTAGGGGGCCCCGGACCCACAAAGGAGTTCTTCCTGAATAACGATTACCTTCATCACGAGCTGCGAAAAAAGGTGCTGGACACCTTCGATATCTGCTACACTGACGAGTCTGGCTTGAGAGAGCTGGTGGACAAGGCTCAAGATCACCTTTCAGACCTGGAGGTCATGCAGGAGAAAAAGGTGATGCAACGCTTTT
>JAUVCJ010000194.1 GCA_030595765.1 Thermoplasmatota archaeon
ACAGCAGAGGTAAAATATATCTCACGAATTCTGATGATGTTGGTAAGACTTATCAACTTTATGAAGTTGAAAATCTGCATATCGTAGACAAACACAAGCGTCACAGGAAAGGGTACATCGTGTTCATGCCAAAATAGAACATGGTCTCATTTTCCCTCACGCTGTGCGGGTTTTCTTGTATTGACAATAACTATTTATCCAACGCTGTCCGATTACTAAATGGGTGACGGTTTGAAAACATATATCAACATCTTTTTCTCCAGTGAAGGGCCAGACCCGACTGAGGTTATCGAGGTCATGGAAAAGCTCGGGGCCAAGGCCATAGTGGGGCCGTGGGACTTTGAGATCGAGTCGAACAAGGAGTCGCTGATGAAGCTTTTAAAGGGAATTCATGGCGCTCTGAAGGGAAAAGGCGTGATCTACAACCTTACATCGGTGGATAAGGGCTTTACTGACGAGAACAACCTTCTGAAGTAGGGAAATAGCAGGGAAATGTCTGTATGATGATCCACGATGCCGTAATCATGTACGAAGCTATCTACAACGCATTTGTCAGGGTCATTGGCCTTGAGATGACCATCAACCTGACCTTAATGAAGATCGAGGGGCTTGACAAAGCGCAGCCTGCTGAGTCTATCAAGGAATTTCTCAAGCCGCTTATTGATTTTTTGGGAGAGCCTAGTGTCAAGAGGATCATTAAGGGAGCACTCGAAGACCATTTTGTTTCCAAATACGCAGACGAGTGTATACAGGAAATCGGGCTCTGAATCAGACAGTCAGCCGAGGGCTATGCCTAGCAATAATATGATCCAGATTAGGCATTTGCAGATAATCCTTCGTCTGGTCTAGAATTATTCTCTCTCTATTTCTAGAAATGCTTGTCGTACAAGCCCTCGTCCATTGCTTTGAGGAATTCCTGAGGTTTTTTACTATCGATGCGGACACCCATTGACTGGCAGGTTCCAACAACCTCTCGAACCTGGTTCTTAAGGCTGGCGCCCATAAGGCTCTCACACTTCATTTTTGCGATATTCTTAGCCTGATCCACTGTAAGGCTTCCAACAAAGGTGGTTAGTGGGTTGCCTGACCCACTCTCGATGCCCAGCTCCTTCTTTACAAGAGCGGTTGTAGGTGGAGTTCCTACTTCGATCTCAAAATCCTTTGTCTTCGGGTTTATTGTGAGCTTGACAGGGACCTTCATCCCGACGAACGCCTTGGTCTTTTCGTTGATGGCACCTACGACCTTTCCGACATTGACCCCTAACGGGCCCAGTGCAGGCCCCAGTGGGGGTCCAGCCGATGCTTTGCCGCCGTCAACCAGAACTTCTACTACTTCTGCCATTAATATTCCTCCTTTTGAGTGTCAAGTACTCTTACATGGTCGCCACGAACTGTGACCGGTATCGGAACAACAGCTTCGAACAGCTCCACTGTAATTTCCTCTTTTGAAACATCTATCTGCTGCACCCTGGCTTTCTCACCCTTGAACGGTCCAGCAATCAATTCCACGATATCGCCTTCCACAATGCCTTCCACAAGTGGTTTTGGTGTCAGGAAATGCTTGATCTCCTCAAAGCTAGTCTCGCCCTCGATGACGCCTCTAGCTCTCCTGATGCCCTTGACCATTTCCCTGAGCTTGTCCGGGTTCATAACCTCTACAAAGAGGTATCCGCGAAGCTTTGGAGGAGCCAATATTGAATACACTCCAGCATCCGAGGCATCGGCTCTATATAACAGAGAATCGGCCACAGTCCTTTCATGGCCTATGGAGGTCTTGATCACAAGGATCGATTGCCGCACTCCAACAGTGAGCATGAGAGCCTCTGAAATTGCGGGGTCCTTCTCAGATGTGGCCTTGACGTATATCTCGCGGCCATCACCATATTTTACGCTTCTTGGAGCGTTGACCATCAAGGAAAATCCTTTCTTACCCTCGGGTTCAAGCACAATGCGCTTGATGAACGGGTTCTTTTCCTCGTCCTTTCCCAGGGGCTTAACTCCCTCTGCACTCATGGTGGGAGGTTTGATGCTCCACTCGGCAGCACCCTCTTCGATGTCCTGGGGTTTTAGTATGCTAATTTCAAGCCTGTAGATGTCCTTCTCGATACCGCTGTTTTCCAGGCTCACCAGGTAATTTGTGGTATCACCTGATGGAATAAGGCGTTTTGCCTCTTTGACCTCAAGCCTGAGCCCAAAAGATCCAGGCGATTGTGATTCCACAACTGAAATCTCAGGCTCTGGCTTTTCTGTTTGATTCTGTTCGTCCATGGATTGTTCCCCCTTTGAAATGTTAGAGCCCTAATAGATCCGAGAAGAACCTGGGTAGATGATAGAACAAGTAGAATATCAGAAAGCCCAAGCCGCCTACTAGCAGAATGCCCAAACCTGTGATGCCAATTATCTTCTTGAACTCATCCGACTCAGGCTTACGAGCCATCTTGAGCACACGGCCGTATCGGCCACGTCCTATGTATTTCGTACGTTCTTCAATGCGCTCCTGGATTCTCCAGAATATATCGAGCTTTCCCATGTGTAGACCCCTGCAAAGCAATGATTATCAATGTCTGTGTCAGATAAAGTCGATGTCCAAGCTTCCTTTACCATGGGCGACGCTGCTTGCGCCAAGTATCTGTTTGGATTTGACTCCAGTAACCACTATCATAACTCGAATGCTACTTTCCATGGAGGGGTCGATCGTGGCCCCCCAGATGATCCTGGCATTGGAGTTGATCCGGCTGTAAACCTCTTCTGCAACAGCTTCGGCCTCTGCGACTGTCATGTCGTTGCCTCCAGTCACGTTGATGAGTGCACCAGTTGCTCCTGATATGTCAACCTCAAGAAGCGGAGAGTTCAGAGCCTCTTCCACTGCATCGATTGCCCTGTTATCAGACTCGCTTTCTCCAAGGCCAATCATGGCCACTCCGCCGCCCTTCATGATGGTTTTAAGGTCGTTAAAGTCAAGATTTACCAGGCCAGGCTTTGTGATGATCTCGGTTATGCCCTTGATCGAGCGCATCAGTATCTCGTCAGCCACCTTGAATGCGGCATTAAGAGATAGTCTGGGTACAAGTTCAGTGAGCTTGTCGTTTGGGATCACTATCACGGTGTCTGCAACACTTCTGAGCCTTTCCAGACCATACTCGGCGTTCTCTGCCCGTATGTGTCCTTCGGCCTTGAATGGAGTTGTGCAGATGCATATCGTTAGAGCTCCCATTTCTTTGGCCAGTGCAGCTACGAATGGAGCCGCGCCAGTACCAGTGCCGCCGCCCAGGCCGCAGGTAACAAACACAATGTCGCCGCCATTCAGCGCGCCCTTGAGCTCTTCCTCTGCCTCCCTTGCAGCCTCCTCGCCTACCTGAGGCAGTGCGCCAGCACCCAATCCTCTGGTGCTTCTCTTGCCAAGAAGGATTTTGTGGGGGGCGTGTACGGTGAGCAGATGCTGGGCATCGGTGTTGGTGGCATACAGGTCGGCGCCCATGACGCCGTCCTCAACCAGCCTGTTGATGGTGTTGCAGCCACCGCCTCCGCACCCAATTATCTTTATGTTCGTTTTCAGACTGGCCAGTATGCGCTCCAACTCCTCGTCGTCGGCGCTAAATCCACCAATCTCGATTGGTGAAGGCCTGACTTGTCTTGCTGCGTTTGGTTCCTCGATGCCTGAGCGAGAGAGCACCTCTTTTACAATGGACTTCATATCAATAGTCCTCCCAAATGGGAATAACGGACGTGTAACATCTCAATGTATATAAAAAGGTACCCCGTCTCAGGGGTGTTTGAGGCATTTTCTGGCTCCAACCTTGCTCATGCAAACCAGATACAGGAGAATATCTTCACTCTGATTCCTCATGTGAATTAATCATCTTAGAAATTAGAGATAAAGAGGTTCATCTTATAGACAAAGATGCGTTGAAAATTTATATGTAGGGGAAGGAACATACCGCCGGTATGGTAGAAGCGTCTGTTGTTCATAAAATGCTTGAAGGTTACGATACTTCCAACTTGACCATTGCCACCATCTGCTCCCATTCTAGCCTGCAGATATTTCATGGTGCCAGAAGTGTTGGGTACAAGACACTAGGAATATGCAAGGGAGCGCCGCCAAAGTTCTATGATGCGTTTCCTTTGGCCAAACCCGATGAGTTTCTGGTTCTTGATGATTATAAATCGCTCAATGAACATGCTAGTAGCCTACGGGACAAGAACGTGATATTGATACCCCATGGGTCATTTGTAGAATATATGGGGCCGTCCAATTTTGTTGACCTCATGGTCCCTACTTTTGGTAATCGAGCGGTCTTGGAGTGGGAATCAGACAGGGACATGGAAAGGGAATGGCTCGAAAGCGCAGGCCTGATAATGCCTCAAAAGGTAAGCGACCCAAAGAAGATCGATGGCCCAGTCCTGGTTAAGTACCACGGAGCCAAAGGCGGCAGGGGCTTTTTCATAGCAAAGGATTATTCGGATTTCAAGATGGGGATCGATTGGAACGAGAAGTACTCCATTCAGGAATACAT
>JAUVCJ010000220.1 GCA_030595765.1 Thermoplasmatota archaeon
TATGTCGGTACCCGAATCTGGAGATACATAATAATCCATTAATTCCGGTTTGTCCGGGGTGGCATTGACAGTTATTGGAAGCTGTGCGTATATAGTGCCTTCAAGGCCGGTAGCGATAATGGTGATTGTTTCATGGCCATACCAGTCTTGGTCGGCAATTATGTCTACCATGGTGCTTTCATTGTAGAAGACCAGGCTGAGGTGTTCTGAGCCAGTATAGTTGAAAACTGGATCTGTCAGTTGAATATATTCGCCCAGGTCCAAGGCCATGCGAAATCGCGTATCCTCGTCAAAGCTCAGATTTTGTGGGAATTCGATGTCATCCAACAGGAATAGAAATGATTTTTCTTGGTCTCTAGAGACATTCGTGTCGTTGTAATGCACCACGCTATTGTGGCTGACTGATATGTTGTAGGGGTTAGACTCGAAATCATAATAGTTTGCATATCTGGTGTATTGAGTGCCCTCAAACACGAACTCCCCTGTAGTTGAGTTTGGGTTCTCTCCATTGATGACTATGTACCCATATCTGTCTTTTATTGTGATGCTGGCATCGCCTAGTGGATTTCCACCTGCAGATGTGGTAATGATCTTAAAATAACTTTTAACACTGATGCTCCCAGTTCTTACTATGAGCACCTTCTCGCTGTCAAAGCTGGAGTTGATGATACTCACTCTAGATCCCAGTGTTAGATGAAGGTCGAATTGACCGCTTGAAGATATGGTGGTGTTTGCAATGTATGGGTCTGACCTGTCGATTTTGATGCCGTAGCGCATGGAACCGCTGATCTGGTTGTTTGATATTAAAGGGTTGGAGAACTCTACGCACCATATAGCAGCCCAGAAATTCTGCCCAAGCACATTATCAGTAATCTTAGGGCTTGAGTAGTCATGAAGGTATATGTGTCTGTGATTACCAGCGAAGGTATTGCTAGAGATAATTGGGGATGATCCATCCAATTCAATCCCATTGTCCTGGTTATTTCTAAAATTGTTTCCATCTATCAGGCCCTGGGAGTTGATCATGTGAATGCCATGGCTCTCTCCATACCAGAGGTTGTTCCTGTCTATTGTGGGAGAAGAGTCTCGCACATCAATGCCACTATCCTTGCTGTAAATGAGATCATTACGGGATATTACCGGTTCTGAACCCTCAAGAACCCTAATCCCATTTGTTTCGGAGTTCGATATTCCATTGGAAATAATGGTGGGTGAGGAGCGAATGAGATATATGCCCACTCTGTTCCTGAGGATGTAGTTGCTCTCGATGGAAGCATAAGAGTCTTCCATATAAATGCCATAATCTGTGTTGTCCGAGAAAGAATTGGATGTGTCTATTGAGATGTCGACGGTGGAGTCCAGCATATATAAGCCGAAGAGGTTGTTGGTGACTGTGTTCTTGCTAATTCTAGAATAGGACGATTCCTGAAGGTGTATACCGATTATGCTGTACTTGATCATGTTGTTGTTGATGTGCATATGCTGGGCGTTGAGGGAGAATATGCCGTTTTGGCTGTTGCTTAAAATTACATTTCCATCGAGAATGGGTGAGGCCCCTCCTTCTAGGTATATGCCATATCGATTTGAGGATACGTTATTGTTGGTAACAGTTGGGTATGAGTCATCAACATAGATGCCGTAATCCTGGTTTTCATATATCTTATTCCCATCCAGGTTTGGAGCGGCACCACCATCTATGAAAACCCCTACAGTATTGAGCGTGATTTCGTTGTCCATCAAATTCAAAGAGGTTCTACCTGAGATGTACACCCCTCTTTCATTGTATTCCAATATATTCTGTGTAATGGTCGGGGAGGCTTCTTTTGCATAAATTCCATAATAACCATTTCGAATAATACAATTCTCTATTCTTATATCATCGGATTCAATAAGCAAGCCTTGTGTTCCATTCAAGTTATGCCCAATGTATTCCACAACGCTGTCCTTGATGTATCCATCGCTCTTTTGATGGAATTGAAAGTTGTATCTGAGCTGATTGAAGCTGGTAATGATGCTGTAGCCTTCAATTTTTAGAGTACCACCAATCATGACGTAAATCCCATGCTGGCAATCCCAGGATTGATTGAATAGGAGCAAGACATGATCCAGGGTCAATATCCCGCCTGTCCTTACTGTTAAATTGCCATTGATGATGATGATCCTATTTGACATCTCTAATGGGTCATCTGCATCGGTGATCGTGAACTCATCTATTTCATCCAGGGTTGCTATCACCACGTCCAGAGTGTTCACTCTCTCCTGATTTCCAATTAGATCCGTGGAATAATATTGTATGGTGTGCAATCCAATCTCTGATATCGTGAAGTCATCATTCTGCCCTATGACTGACCAACTATCATCATCCACTTTGTAGTAGGTCTTGTTTGTACCAGCACCATTATCTTGGGCTGTGAAGCTGAAAGACCCCTGTGAGGTCGAATATAACGCATTCCCATATTCGTACTGGCTAGGTCCTGTTATCACTGTGGTGGCCGGTGCGTTTGGGTCAAAGAATATCCTTATAGGCGCCTTAGGTGTTTCGTTATTGCCTGCCATGTCTACGGCATGGAACGAAAGCAGGTATTCACCCTCATCCCCAAAGTCTGTAAGACCTCGCAAGTTCACGTATGCGCCTTTTATGTCTTCTTCTCTGACTAGTACTCCGTCACTTGCTCTCTGGATCCGGTAATGAGTTAGGCTCACACCAGATTCAGAGTCTGTTGCAGTCAGATTTATTATCGCGGCGTGATTAATGTATGTGGGGTTGGTTCCAAGGCTTTGACCGAGAATTGTCATGGTGGTATTAGGCGGCACTGTATCCTGGGCAACTGCTGTTGGGAGCAACGGCATTGCTAGAATAAGCAGTGTGATCAGGGTCAAAACCCTCGTTTTCCAGGGGTTCTGGGCCATTGTCTCGCCTATAATCACTTCTATTTAAAATACTTTCTTAATGCAATACGTGTAAAGGAGGTTCACCATAGATTTTATATATCCATTAGATGTTGCATTGACCAAACTGGTGAATTTTGGCTTATTGGCCTTTTGTAACCGGTAAAGCACGTTAGGGAGGCATTTATTTGCTGGACGCCGACAACGATATGCGCGCAATGTACGACAAAGAAAGGAAACGCCTGGAAAAGCTCTATGACGCCTACGAGGTACAGGAGGGCGAGCTTAAGGATGCCAACAGGAAGGCTGAGCTGTTGGCAGTCGAGCTGGAGGACAAGGATAATGTTATCCAGAACCTTAAGGACGTGCTTGAGACAAAGGATCGGAGAATCCGTGACCTTGAGATTGATGCAGCTGGACTCAAGCGCAAGGGTGAGAAGCTGGAACCCAAATTGGCTGAGCTTGAGGGACAGCTCGATAAACAAAAGGAGCAGTTCATGAAGCTCCTGAAACTGGCTGATGAGCGCGAAGAGTACCTTAGAGAAGCTAGGCAGGCCGTTGAGACCAGGGATCAGTGGTACAAGGAGAACGTTGCTGTTTTCTCCAGCCTTTGCAAGACCCTAAAAGACAGGGACAAGCTGGCTGAGCAGAAATTCAAGGAGATCCCAGCTGCTGACATCAAGGCAGACTAGGTATTGTACAATTGCATCTAGCCTTGCATCGAAGCTGACTAGTATGACTTTGTATCGAGCATTTCCCTTATCTGCATCAATTGATTACGCTCATGACAAATCTTTATATTCTACACATGAACGAGTGTTCACCAAAGAAGTGTAGCGCTCGCAAGATGGGTAAGTTCGGCAAGGCCAGACTCCTTACCAGGGTTGGTGAGGTTCCTGGAG
>JAUVCJ010000158.1 GCA_030595765.1 Thermoplasmatota archaeon
ACGTTCCCCTTAACATGAGTTAGCCCAGCCTCAGCTACACTTTCAGCAGCCGCTATAGTATCTCCAAAACCAACGATGCCTAAAGACCTGGAGGATCCAGTATAGACCCTGCCGTCCCGCTCATCTACAGCGGCATAGAAAAGCATGGCTCCAGCATCTTTTATGGCCTGCTCCCCTATCAGTATCTCCTCTCCAACCTGGGACTTGACACCATACCCCTGAGGAACTATGTACTTACAAACAGTTGCTCTTTTTGAAAAGCTTGCCTTTGGATCCAGAGTGCCATTGGCAATGCCATTGCAGATATCAGCAAAAGCAGTCTCAAGTAGAGGCAGCACATTCATTGCCTCGGGGTCTCCGAATCTGGCATTGAACTCGATGACCTTGGGGCCATTGGCGGTCAGCATGAACTGGCCATATAGTATGCCTTTGTAGGGGCTGCCTTCCTCTCTAAGAGCATCGATCGTGCTCTGGCATATATGAACACCTTTGTCGTAATCCTCTTGAACCATGAAGGGTAGCAGATGGTCAGCCTGGGAATAGGATCCCATGCCGCCGGTGTTTGGTCCCTTGTCCCCTTCATAGGCTCTCTTGTGATCCTGAACTGCTGGCATCGGAACCACGATGTTACCATCGCAAAAGCACTGAAGCGTGAATTCCTCACCAACCAATCTCTCCTCCATAACAACTCTGGGAATGCCTCCGATGTTCTTTTCAATTATTTCTCTGGCATAGGCTATCACATCTTCTTTTGAATGCATGTGTTCTCCCATGATCTTCACGCCTTTGCCTCCTGTTAGACCCACTGGCTTGACCACAAGCTCAAGATCCGTACCCATGACCCAACTTTCCATCTCACTTACTGAGTCGAATACTTCAAAGATGACCTGACCCGGTACTGAATGTTTCTTCATCAGGTTTCTGGAGAATTCTTTATCTACCTCGATTTTCGCAGCAGCAGCAGTTGGCCCTACACAACCAATGCCATGAGCCAACAGCTCATCAACAAGACCTAGACCCAGTGGAGCTTCCGGGCCGATGACCGCGATATGGACCCCCTTCTCCAGGGCCCATTCCCTGATCCTTACATTTTCAGTCTCAGAGCAGAAAAGGGTGTCCTTGCTTATCCCCATTATACCTGGATTTCTGTTCTTCATGACAGAATAGATCTCAATTCCTTCCTTGCGCATAAGAGCATATGCAATCGCGTGCTCTCTGGCACCGCCGCCTACAAGTAAAAACCTCATGAAATACACCAATATAGGTTAAAGAATGACGATTGGTTAATGTTTTTGGTGCCTGATCTTCACCTAGCTACCTGAACACGCATAACCATCGGGTGAGGCTTTTATGAACCCTTATGGACACGCTTTCAACCAGCTCGAAGTGTTTCTTGCCAAGCTCGACAAGCTCCTCAGATGGCACGGTCAGGACAAGGTGGCCGCCAGGAGCCAATGCCCGTCTCATGGTCGCGTATGCCCTGGACATCAGTTTGTTCAGGGGTTCTCCTGCAGTGGTCGCAGACCTGCCAAAAGGCGGATCTGTCACAATGGAATCAATTCTGCCGTCATGCGATGCAAGCTCCTGAAAGTCGCACAGGTGAACTTGGATGCTTCTGGCTCCGGAATGAGCAAGGTTTGCTCGGGTCCCCTCTACCATTTTCAGATCTATGTCTCCGCCTACTGCATCCAGGCCGATCAACCCAGCCTCAATGAGTATCCCTCCTGTGCCGCAGAAGGGGTCCATCAACTTTCCGCCAGCTCTGGTGCGCGATAGATTCACCATGACCCTGGCAAGCTTGGGGTGAAGAGAAACTGGAGAGAAATAGGGGCGGTTGTTGGGTTTACGAGCCTGAAAGGAGGAGCTATCTATCTTGGCTAGCACAGAGCAGAGGTGAATGGATTCAGAGAGCAAGACCCGCAGATCCTGCTCTGGATGCTCCAAATCCACCCTGGATGCTTTTGAATACTGCCTTCCCAGCTCTTTAACGATGTGCCGAAGGTCACATTCCCTGTGGTGTTCTCCTACCCTGGTCGCTCGGATCCGAAACGATGGCGCTTTAGGCAAGAACTTGCCTGCCTCCTCCATGAACGATCCAGCTTTGGATGTGACCTCCCTTAATAGGATGTTCCTTGTCATTGCTAGTGTCATTTCCAGATGCTTGACCGAGATCCCTTCTACTGAAAATACACAAAGTCCGGGTTCCTGAAGTAGAAGTTTAGCAGCTCCGGGTGAAATGGTTTCAAGAACTGCTCGAACCTCCATCATCGGAAGGTGCTGGTGCTCTCCTGAAAGCTCGAACAACAAGTCCATGACAATTACAGACATTGATGGAATAACAACTTTTCGCAGGGTTTTAAGCCTTTTTTACTTAAAGTTCTTCTTAAGGCTCTTCTCAATGTTCATCTTAAGGGTAGCATAAACTGATAGGTAGACAAAAACTTATAATCATCATTGCCATTTACGTATACCTTATATATATGGAGCTCTTAGCCGGTTAAAGTCCCGGTAATCCATATGGAAATTACCTACTGGGGGTCAGAAAGTGTCAGCCGAAACCGCGATTAAACAGATACTCAGCAACTTGCGCGATTTGAAGGGTGTTAGCATCAGCGCAGTCATATCAAAGAACGGCATTCCCTTGGCCTGGGAGATCCCATCATCAGGGCACCAGATCGAGACCTTTGCCACTCTCTCGGCTACCATACTCGGCGCGTCCGAGGTGGTTTACTCTGGACTTGGATTTAAGGTTCCAAATCTTGTAATAATCGAGGGAAATGATGGAACTTTCGTTGCCAGAGGCGTAACGAGCAAGGCTATACTCGTATTGGTGGCAAAAAAGGACCAATCCGAGCTCATAGACCTTCTGGACAAGACCGCCGATGAGATCCGCGAGGTGCTTTCTTATGGCAAGTAAGAAGAACCAAAATTCCTTTCCTAGTGAAGTTGAGGATTTTTTCAGCAAGCCCGGTGGCAGGTCACTGCTGATCAAGGGCAGAGCTGGTACTGGTAAGACCACATTCGCGCTCCAGTTGCTCGAGGAGATCACGTCTCCAGACAGGGGGTTCTATTTAACCACCAGAGTAAGCGATGAGGCTATTTACAATCAATTCCCATGGCTCAAAGACACTGAGATGAGGAATCGAATAATCGATTCAGGAAGGGTACTTCTGGAATCTCTCATCCCGGCAGAGGGGGAAGATGAGGTTGATGAGCCGGTGCTTTCTCCTGATGAGGAGTTCAGAATTCAGTCTGCAAGGAGCTTTCTGGATTCTATTGGTGACGATGAAGAAGGGCCGCCAACCGTAGTAGACCGGACACATCTAAGCGATCTTCTTGCAAATTGCAGGATGCCAGAGGTAGAGCGGATATATGACCGGGTCGATATGTGCCTGCCTGATAAGCCATTGTTCGTCATAGATAGCGTTGAGGGCATAACCCACAAGTACAACATCGAACCAGAAGAGCTTATTTTCGCCATCCAGAAGGATCTGGTCGAGCATTCCAACACCAATTTAGTTCTTGTGCTTGAAAAGGCTGAAGCTCCCGATCTGGAGTACCTAGTGGATGGTGTGTTGTCCCTTGAGCGCAGGGATTTTGAGGGTCGAAGGGTTCGCAACATCCATCTGGGCAAGCTCAGAGCAACCGAGATTAGACAACCTGATTATCTTCTCACACTGCAATATGGTAGGTTCAAGTGTTTCGAGCCGTTCCCTGGAGACTGGGATACCCGGACGCCGTGGGAGGTCATTCCCGATTCCGATAACAAGTACAGCACTGGGATTCCAGACCTGGATACTCTGCTGGACGGTGGGTTCAGAAAGGGCTCATACAACGTGATCGAGATCGGAGAGAACGTATCTGATGTAGAAGCCGATTTGATCCTTAGATCCATCTGGCTCAATTTCGTATCCCAGAATAGAGGGATCGTCGCTGTACTGACCGGCGGGGTCCACCCAGACTCCATAAGGGAGGACTGCATTAGATTCATAGAGCCCTCGTTCTTCGATGAGAACGTCAGGATCGCGGACTATTTCCAGTCCACCTCTAACAAGGAATATGTGATGGCCCTGAACAGGGAAAAGAAAGAGGCCTATCAGGTGTGGAAGGAGAACATGGCAAAGCTTAGAGGCGATGGCACCAAGCCCATCATGGACTATACTGGCTTTGATACCCTTGAATATCTTCGCGGCGATACCATTGCCATCAAGGACCTGCTTAACGCAGTTGCCAAGACAAAGAATTCCAATGACCTAGGTATCGGTGTTGTCAAACCCGGTCTGAAGCTTACTCAGGAAATAATGAACATGGCTGACTCCTATCTCAAGATAGTAGATATCCATAAGTGCCCCTGCATATTCGGTACCAAGCCCAAAACACCCATACACGCTATAAGTGTCAATCGTGAAAAGGGCTTCCCGTTCGTTTCCCTGAATCCGATAGTTTAGAATCTAGCTCTGGCTGTTTGAAGCTACTCTTGTAGGCTTGAAGATGGGTCTTTCCCTTTGACATTAAGCATTGATGCTCTAACCTTAGAAGTTGCAACCATGGGTGCTTGGATCACATGAGCTTTAAACCCTGGATGTTGCAGCTATAGGCGATGGAATCAAAGATGTTCTTACCTTAAGTGATGCAACCATAGGTGCTGGGGTCATAGATTGTTTTACCTTAGATGATGGTCGGGATGATCAGCCCAAGAGCCACATATGTTGCTATTGCCGAGCCTAGATTGGCAAAGGCTGTTACCATCAATATCTTTACAGCTCTGTTCCTGTAAAAGTCTCTGAATCTCTCAACTGTTCCCAAGCTCTCAAAATCTTTGACTGTTGGTGTTCTGACCTTTGCTTCTACGTAGCCAGCCACCCAGCCCGCTGCAATCGCCGGGTTAAGAGAGGTGAACGGCGCTGCCACAAAGGCAGTTGCAATGGATACTGGATGCCCTCCTCCTATTGCTGCTCCTATTGCAGAGCCAATGCCGTTGATCATGAACCACACGAACAACGAGCTCCAAAGCACCGTAGCAAAACTTGGGTCGTAGTAGGCTCTGACTGCCAGCCAGGAGAACATTCCTAGTATCAGCATCGGGATCAGGATGGACAGGGTCTTGTAGAGCCCTAGGTTCTTTTGCGGCACATGCTCCAGGCGCTTATAAGTTGGTATCTTTTCTGGTCGGTCCAGGTACTTTCTGATGCCGTTCAGGTGCCCTGCTCCCACTACTGCCACAGTTTTGCCTTGCGCCTTACATTCAAGGAGTTTTCGTGCGATGTAGGCATCTCTTTCGAAGATGAGCACCTTTGTAACAGAGGGCGCTATCTCCTTAAGCTCCTGTATGAGTGTACTAATTACATCTTCTTTCAACATCTGAGAGATGTCCATATCTTCTTCTTCCTCATCAAAGCCTACCAGAGCTTTTATGAAATGCCAAAGCAACCGCATTCGTTCTCGAAGGCCCATCTTCACCCACATGCGTTTGAATGTGATGCCGATGTCTCTGTCGACCAGCTTGAGCCTGAGCCGTTGTTCTCTGGCGCAGCGTATGGCAATCATCATCTCAGCCCCGGGCTCTACCCCTTCTCGAGAACCCAAGCGCCTTTGGATAGAGCCAAGAAATATCTGAGCCAGTAGAAAGAATGCGTTTCCGCCTTTTATCAGGTCTGTGATCCTGGTGTTTTCCCATTTCTTTCTCTCGGTCATGACCTTGTAGCGTTTCCGGTCAAGCTCTACTGCAACAATGTCTGGCTTGACCTCAGCGATGGTCTTCTTGACCTCTTCGATGCTCTCACGCGAAATATGGGCTGTTCCCACAATTGTCAAGGTATCATCATAGTCCAATCGCACTAGCCACACCTGGAGCACAATGTACATTCCAGCGTTATAATAAACTTCCTACCCACAGCACTCCAGCAAAAAAAGCCATGTTATCTTTAAACCCGTATTC
>JAUVCJ010000048.1 GCA_030595765.1 Thermoplasmatota archaeon
ATGGCTCTTTGTCCATCCAGAAGAGATTGCCCCGTATCTCCTTTGTTGTGACAGGTCTTCCAACTTCTGTGCAGATGACATCGCCTCTGTCTATGAAGAGCTTGTCTGCAATGGTTATCCCAGTGCTTTCTCCGGCTACCGCCATGCTCTTCTCATCATTAAGATATTCTTCCACAGTTTCAACTTTGGTGGTCTCTCCGCTGGGTAGAACAAGTATATCCTGTCCCTTTTGGATCGTTCCGGCCTCGACCCTGCCTGCAAATATCCTCTTGCCGGATATGTTGTAGACATCCTGGACTGGTAGCCTTAATGGATGGACCTCTCTGTTTTCCAGGGTTTTAAAGATGTCCAATGCCTCCAATATATTGGGACCATTGTACCATTCCATTGCCACCGATCTCTTGGCCACATTGTCGCCATTACTGGCAGATATCGGTATGATGTATTTGGGAGTGATGCCTATGCGATCAAGGAATGCCAATGTGTCACTGCTAACCTTCTTGAAGGTATCTTCGCTGAAATCTACCAGGTCCATTTTGTTCAGAACTACAACTACCTGGCTTAATCCAAGAAGTCCAAGGATGTATGCATGCCGTCGGGTCTGCTCCTGAACACCCTCGTCTGCATCCACGATAAGTATGGCTGCCTCTGCCTGAGATGCACCGGTTATCATGTTTTTCGTAAACTCCTTGTGACCTGGAGCATCAATGATCACATAATCCCTTTTTTCAGTTTTAAAGAAGGTCTGGGCAGTATCTATGGTAATTCCCTGCGACCGCTCCTCCTCAAGATGGTCCATGATATAGGCGAACTCCATCTCTTTCCCCAAAGAATCGCAAATCTGTTTCACCTCATCGATCTTCTCCTGAGGAAGGCTGTCTGTATCAAAGAACAATCTTCCGATCAATGTGGACTTGCCGTGGTCGACATGGCCAACAATTACCAGTTTGAGATGCGCTTCTTCTTTGCTGTTATTCATATTTTCAGGCCTCCTATCATTGCATCCCTACATGTATCCCAATGAGCGCAGTTTCTGCATCATATACGCCTTTTCCTTGTCTTGTGCACGTCCACTTCTCTCTGCTATCTTAGTGGTCTTAAGCTCTTCAACAATTGATTCAAGCGAAGTTGCCTGGGAATCTACCGGGTTGCAGCATGTCTCACACCCGATGCTCCGGTATCTCTTTCCATTCTTGGCAAAGTATAGGTCTACCACTGGAAGATCCTCCCTCTCTACATAGCGCCATACATCCAGCTCCGTCCAATGTAGCAATGGATGGACCCTGATGTGCTGCTCTCCTTCCTGCTTGGACTTGTATTGATCCCAAAGCTCAGGAGGCTGAACCTTATAATTCCACTGGAACTCTCTATCCCTTGGAGAGAACACCCTTTCTTTTGCCCGTATGCCATGCTCGTCTCTTCGAATGCCTAAAAGCAAGGCCCTGAAACCATGTTTGGCTATGACCTGTTTCAATGCTTCGGTCTTGAGCTGGGTGCAACACTCAAGTTTATCTTTTCCAGGAGAAATTCCAGCTTTTAAGGCGGCTTCATTCTGAGCGATGATGAGTTTAAAGTCCCACTTCTTTGACCACTCATCCCTGAACTCATAAATTTCCTTGAATTTGTAACTGGTATCGATATGAATGGCTGGAAATGGTATCTGGCCGTAGAAAGCCTTTCTCACAAGCCACATTAGAGCGGTTGAGTCCTTTCCAATGCTCCATAATATACCAATGTCCTTGAACTGTTTGTAGGCTTCTCTAATTATGTAGATGCTTTTACTTTCCAGCTTATCCAAATGGTCCATAGAATCACCAGTAAATGTCAATGAATAATCTCAATTTAAACCTAGTATTCCAAGGAGGGTCAGTCAAGATAACCCAGTGCTTTAAGCCTCTCTTTGACCTTTTCTTCTTCCTCTTTGCTAAACGGTATCTTCTTCTCCTTCTCTAAATCTGCTAGAACATCTCGCAGGGTATAGACAACATAGTCCGAGGCGGATTCGAAACCTGTACCCTCTATCTTTTTCTTTATGTCCTCATACAGGTGCGTTGGTATCGATATGGTGGTGTAGTTCTTCTTTTCCGTCATTGTGTCATCACCTAAAAATACAGGCTGTTGGACATCCAAAATGTAAGGTGTTATTTAACATCATCGGATGTTTCAAGCATCCACTCAAGGCCAATACCCTACTCGGGATTGGTCATGACCAGCCTGGAGTGTGATACCCCTTTTAGTGCACCGATGGAGTCTGCCAGCATCCGGACATCACCAGCATGGCCTGATACGACCAGAACCTCCAGGCATTCATCCGAATCGAGATGGACATGGGTAGTGCAGTGAATTGTGGAGTGATGGTCATGCTGGAGCGAGGTCAGCTTCTCAGTTATGTTGGCAACATGATGACCGTATTTTATCGTAAGGCTTCCCACAACCATGTTATCATCGCTTTCGGACCAGGTGTCTGCAAGATACTTTCTCATCATGTCACGTATTGCTTCCGAGCGATTCTCATAGCCCTTGCCATCTATGAGTTTGTCAAACTTGGAAAGCAGCTCTGGCTCTATCGAAACACCGAAACGGATCACATTGTCCATGCTCATCACCTTAGGCTAGTCATGGGGGTTTTTATGAATAATCCTTTCTACGAAACTTTCTACAGGCAAATATAAACAGAAAAAAGACCATTTCTACTGGAAATAATCTCTAATGAACAAGAGCCATGCGATTCATTCCAGAAAAAGCTTTATACCTCATGGATTGTTCTGGAAAATGGAGGTTGTGACCTCCAAAATAACAGGAGAATAATCATATGGTCAATATAGCCTGGGTAAACGCTGAGGAGTGTGTGGGATGTGAGGCATGTGTGGACGAATGCCCCCATGATGCAATGCACATGAACGATGAGGGCGTCGCAGTCAGCGACCCTGTCAAGTGCAAGGGCGAGGAAGCTTGCGGTGATTGCGCGCCGGTCTGTGGTGTCGAAGCCATCACCTTCAAGCCGCAGTAGAGTGCGCCAATAACTTATAGGTGGCTCCCTGCCTAATGAAGCCTTTCCAAACCCATTCACTTTTTATTCTTTTCTTATCGCCATCAGAAAGAAGAGAACATTGCAGTCAAGCAATGCTACTGAAATAAAATCAAGGGGAACGAAAACGACCTCCTTGTTCGCTCAATAACTCAGCAAAATCAAGTACTAGGCAAATAATCACTGAGAAAATACTCAGTGCTCTCGAACATATGCTGCCAGGGTGGAGAAGAACTATCAGATCTGCTTTTTAAGGCTGAGTACATCCTTGGAAATGGCCTTTGCTGCGTTGTTCAACACCGTTCTTGGCTTTCCCTTCTTTGTAGTTATGTAAAGAGTAGGTTTTTCAAGCTCTGGATGGCCACGGGTATGAGTGGCTATAACAACATCTTCATTGCTGAGCAAGTGCTCCATCAACGGGTAGAGAAGAGTATCAGAAAACTCTGTGAGTTCGATATTGATGCTGTTCTTTGTTTCTTCTAGGAGCCTTAACTTCATGCAAACACCGCCGCCACTACAATAGAGGGTATTCTTATAGTTATTGCCAGGTTACTCACCCCAATTCTGAATTCAAGTTCATGCTGGTTCTCTGCCATATAATTCCGCTGTTATCGTGCTTCCGTTACTACAGGACTCACATCTTCGATAACCATCGCCTTCTTGGCGTCCACGAGTCTTGCGCCTGGATTTGCTGACCACCAGGAACGAGCCAAGGAAAAGGGCAGCTGGAAACATTATCTCCATGAATTCCGGGATCAGCACTATCGGACCAGAAACAATTGGATATGTCCCTCCTGCAAGGCTATCTCCGTCACTGACCTTAATATCCTCCAGTGCTGTGATGTTTATGTAATGTTCATCCCCGACATCATCTACGTTTGTGAGCATAACCACAGTCACCAAAATATTAACCTTGGTTCCAGAGCCTATCTCAAGGCCGGTAATGTTCACCTGGGTTACAGAGCTAGTTAGAACCTTACTAGCAACCAACGGCTCAGTTTCAAGATCGTCATCCCATACACCCATTTGAGCGCTGTCGGTTTCATTATAAATTAGAACCAAGCAGTCCTCGGCCTCACCAGTACCAGAGTGAGTGAAGGTGATGGATTTTACCGTGATGTTGTCACCCGACCCGGTGATTGAAAAGTTCAACAGTACCACACGAGGGAAAGCTAGGTAGCCTATTGTTTCATTCCCATTGCTTTCCACACCTGCTATTGTCCCTACCCCACGTGTTCCCGAATTAGTCACCGGGACCGAGGCATCAGCACCAGCATTATCCTCTACAATGGTAATGTGCGAAGAGGCAAAAGACATATCTGTATCTGGAAGCCTTGCTTCCTCCCCATCTTCAGGCGTGGTCAATCCGCGAGTTCCAGCACCGATCACCAAGGATCTAGGCATGAAATCCAGGGATGTATCCTTTTCTCCAGACCATATCGACATCTCCATGCTTATCTGGGTTATGGCATCCCCACCAAGCTGGGACATTGGAACCTGAACCTCCATTCTTTTGTCATCAATCGCAGCATCGATGGTATCGATGAGAATAGATGCGATTGAACCATCCATTTGATATAGCTGGCTAGATGTAATTTCCCCGTTTTTTCCCTTGATACTTATCTTGTACCTGTTTCCGGCCTGGGTCTGGATGTATATTGAAACTGTATCATCGCCATACTTTGGTTTCGTGATGGTTACCGTGGGTTGACCCTGCCCAGGTTCATGGGATATGGGGTCATATTCAGGAGAAATGAACCGAACCGGGATGTCTGCGCCTGCCAACATACTGCCATCGACCCTCATATAAAATGAAGCCTTGTCAGAGTCATATAGGCCATTCATTGCGCCGATGTCTGTATCTGGGGTAGGGGCGTCCCCTATCGGGTCCTGCTCCTCGCTGTCGATGAAAGAGGTCCAATCTGCAAACGCTCCATCTATCACGATATCATCAGGAACCGCTCCAGCATAGAACGAGCCGCCAGTTCCCAGAACCGTAACTATGGATGTCGTGGTTGTTTCCACATACTCGAAACTTTCCAATTCCAAATGGTATGCTCCAGCATCTAGAGCATCGATGTCTACCTGAGCGGTCACCCTTAACTGAGTATTCTTCGAAATAGTCCATGGTAGCGCTGGTTGGAAGGATACCGCATCCAGAGGTACGCCTGACATCGTGAGGCTGGTAACCACCATATCTTCTCTGAAGGCCTTTAAGGTGAGATCCAAAACGCTTGCAATGCCTTGAGGGTAATAATCACTACCAATGAATCGCTGGCTCACAGAAAGGGAGCCACCCTTGTCTTGAATTGCTGAGTCTGAAATATCCGAATTTCCCTGGGAGTCTCTAAGCCAGAATAATACCTTGAATTCCTGGGCGTTGAGGGACAAGTTCATGTATCCAGTGGTGGCTTCCAACCGGTTTCCCTTAATTGCAGCCATAACCATGCTGCCTGGGTGAAAATTGTTCCAATCATCACTATCTGCATTGACGGATTCGTTGAAACGGTATCCATTGGCACCCTGCATGGCTCCAGATGTGCCTGTGGCCTGGATCATGACATCCATGCCAAAGCCCTGTAACTTGTAGCCAGTTGCTGAATTACCATCCTCATCGATCATGATGTAAAGCGAGGTTGGCTGGGCAGAACCAAACATCTGACCCACTACCGAGCAATAGAACCTCATCTCATCATCATCCATATGTACTGCAAACCAATCGATGTCAATGTCCGGGTCGACCGCCGCTGTAGTGTCCTGATGCATGTATATGCCTGACCAATCCTCAAAGTTGCCGTCGATCGTCATGCCGGGAGTTGGATAGAGTGTTTCGAAAAGCATCATTGCAGGCGGGGTCAGAAGGATCGCGAAAAGGAGCAGAGACAATACTATGCGCTTAAGTGGTGAGCTCCCCATCCCTCTGTTGTCCAGTATAAAACGGGGAAAGCATCTAACCCCTGCCTGGCCTCGAACCCATGCTCCATTAATGAGCCCATTGCCATTGGTCAGGCCATTGCCATTGATGAGATTGAAGGTTTGGTTCTCCTCTGAATCGAAAAGAATTTCTGTGGCGGAAAAAAATGTACCATCCACCTGAATGTCTCCTCTTCTTCCAGAGGCATTGGTTCTGTTCCCATTGCCATTTATCAGGCCGTTACCATTGGTCAGGCCGTTGCCGTTTGTGAGGCCATTACCATTGGTTAGGCCATTTTTATTCGGCGCAACCTGCCCTGAAGGCAGTCCATTCTTGCTTGAAAGGCTCCTATCAGAATCGGTATCAGTATCTATAAAGGAGGAACCACCATCTGGATAAGACACATATTTTATTGATGCATCAGATTTTCTTGTTTTACGCGGTAACAAAATCGCTTTCCTCCAGAAAGATAGTTCAGCCCCCGTTGATGCTTCCGATTATATAAATGTATTGAGGCATTAAAGCATATACTTATAGGAAAATAAAAGAAAACGTTGTGCCCTCTCTTGCATAAAAGAGATGGTGTTGTGCTCTCCTCTCGCTTGCTCTCTTTTCCATAAAAGATATGCCGTTGTGCTCTCTTGCTCTCTCTTGCATAGAAAAGATGGGGTGACTCTTGGGGTTGTTCCTGTGCAAGGATAGGAAAGCATTGAAAAATTCAATGAGTTTACAATGGAAACATCCATGCCTAGGTCAATGGCTGAGCCGGGGGTGAGCTCAGAGATAATGTGTCCTCTGATTTGTTAGGAAACGATTCGAGTCTGGTGATGGCATCTGTAAAACCTGGTTTGAATTCCAGTGCCCTCTGAAAATGTCTTCTGGCCTTTTCTAGATCTCCCTGTTTTTCCTCAAGAAGTCCCAACTGAAACCAAGCCCTGAAATATTTCGGATTGAGTTTTAATACGGTGTTGAGGTATGTTTTCGACTTGCTGATCTGATCACCATCAAAGAAAAGGACTGCCTTCCTGAACCATGCCTCCTCGTGCTTTGGATTGATCCCCAAGAGGGTGTCATAGCTTGAATGAGCACCCTTGGTGTCTCCCAATGATTCTAGCACCTGCCCCCTGCAGAGCCAAACAAGCTCATCCTTTGGATGGTGTCGAATTGCCTGGTCATATGCAGACAGCGCCTCCTTCTCCCTACCCATGTCATGCAGTAAAGTGCCCCGGGTCACCCAAAGCTGGCTCTCGGCTTTTCTCCTATCCATTATCCGGATCAGGCGCTCAAGGGCCTCCTCACTACGACCAAGAGCCTTCAGAGTATTGATGGATTGCATCTGAAGGTCAAGGTCTCTGGGGGATACCTCAATTAGTTCGTCCAGTATTGATAGGGCTTCCTCGGCTCTACCCACCTGCTGAAACACTTTGGCCTGAAGTAGCTTGGAAGCTGCATCATCCGACCCGTATTCCAGAGAACTCTCCAAGTGCTTTACCGACTCCTGAAATTGATTCAGGTCATAATATGCTTTGGCCATGAGATAATGGGCTTTTGGCTCCTCTGGAAAAAGCTCCAATAAAGATGTTAGGGTCAAAATTGCGCCAGGTAATTCGAACAAATCCAACTGCAACTCGGCCTTTTTGTATTGAGTGGACTTTTCATGGGGGGAGCTGAGCAGTATGTTATCATAACATCTCATAGCCTCTCTGTAGCACATCTCCGCCTCCTCGTACCTGCTCAAAACCTTCATGACCTCTGCCCTCAATATCCAGGCTTCATAGTACTCCGGGTTGAGCACTAGGGCGTTGTTCAGAGCCTCTATGGCGTTCTCATGAAGATTTAGCTGAAATTTCACATCGGCCTTGGCATACCAGGCGTGGTCGTACAGAGGATTGAAATCGAGAGATTGCTCGATGAGGGCGAGGCCGTTTCCAAGCTGCCCTAGCTTGGCTAGAGCATATCCCTTGGCATAGAAAGCGTAGTCGAAATCCAGCTTTATCTCCAGGGACTTGTCATGATACTGGATGGATTCGTCATGACGACCCATCTTGTCAAGGGCATTTCCGATGTTGTTCCAGGCGATCTCATAGTTGGGGTTGATCTCAACGGCTTTGACAAAAAGGGGAATGGATTCATCGTGTTTACCAAGGTTGTAAAGGGCGTTGCCAGCGTTGTTCCAAAGAACCTCGTCGTTATCGTCCAGAGCCAGTGCCAATTTGTAACATTCCAGCGCATCCTCCAACCTGTCCATTCCATGGTAGGTGTACCCTTTGTTGTACCAGGCGTGTTTGTAATCCGCATCGATCTCCAGTGCCTTGTCATAACATTCCAGAGCCTCGTCGTACATATTCAGGGAGAAAAATGTGAAGCCCTTGTTATTCCATGCTTCAGCACTGTTGGGATCGCACTCAAGGGAGTAGGAATAATCATCAATAGCCTCCTCGTATCGCTCAAGGGAGAACGAGCAGTTGCCTCTGGCATTCCATGCTTCGGCAAGATTCGGGTTGATCTCAAGGGTTCTATCATAATTCTCCAGAGCATTTTTGAACCTTCCCAGGTCCTGAAAGAGAATGCCCCTCCTGAACCAGGTCGTTTCGTCTTCGGGGTCTTGTAGGACAAGCTCATCGTAGTACTTCAGAGCATCCTTGTATCTGCCAAGGTAGACAAGCACCGAGCCCTTATCGAATTTTGCAGACCTGTGGGACGGGTTCAATGCCAGGGTCTTCTCATAGGAGGAAAGAGCCTCTTCGTACCTGCCTAGATATACCAAGGCGTTGCCACGATTGTACCATGCCACATCGTAATCAGGGTTAGATTTGGTCGCAGACTCGTAGTGCTCCAGAGCCTCATCATGCTTTTGCTGGGCATCCAGCACCACACCGATATTATTATGGATGGTCGAATCGTTCGGGTCAAGCTCCAGTGCCTTGAAGAAATGCTTTAGCGCCTGGTCATAATGACCATGCTCGCAAAGCTCGTTGCCCTCCATCAACTCCTCTTCGATATTGGTCAAAAAATTCAATTCCTGTTGTTCCAGCCAATGGACGGCCCTTTAAAAAGTATTAATTCTGCCCTATTATTACTTTTTCCTTGGTTTGTGAATAATTATCCAAACGTATGGAAAACTTTTAAGTCGGTTTCAACCGTTGAGAGTGACCATGGTCAAGGAGAAAACTCTGGTTTCCATTCTCCTGGTGCTCTCGATCGGGCTTCTGATAGTCTCGGCATATCTCAACTATGTGCACACCCAACTAAAACCTGGCAACCTGGTTTGTACCTATGCTCCTGGAATTACCTGCGATGAGGTGCTGGTTACCCCGTATGCATATATAATGGGAATATCGGATGCCACCTTTGGGTTGGTAGGGGGCATAATTTTGACAATGCTCACCCTTGGAAGGCTATTGTATCTTGACCAGGCGTTCTCAAGAAGGCTAAATTGGTACATATGGGCCTTTGCTCTGCTCGGCTGGGGATTCTCATTCTGGCTTACGCTGCTTGAATTCTTCGTGATATTCAAATTATGTCCCTTCTGCTTCACGGCATTCATAATCAGTTGTAACTTGTTGGTAGCCTCCATCATGAACATTAGGCTGTTCGGAGTGGATCCGGTCAGGGATAACAGAACCAGGCTTCGCCGCTCACGTGCAGGGATCGGCACTGATGATGAAAACACCCCTGTGGTTCGGAAATTCAAAGGCATCTGAGCCAGTGCACCGGAATAATCACGAATAAGCTTATATTCAAAGGCAGACATCAGGGAAACACTCACTTTGGAGGCAAAAAGATGTCAATAACCATTGCAGAGGTCAGAACCCTCAGACCCAATCGCTACATGATCATTGATGATGAGCCCTGTAAAATTAACAGCATCAGCACCTCCAAGCCAGGGAAGCACGGGGAAGCAAAAGCTCGCATAGAGGCTGTTGGCATATTCGACAAACAGAAGAGAAGCGTTGTCCACCCTGTCAAGCATAAGGTTCAGGTACCGATGATAGACAAGAGAAAAGCTCAGGTCCTTGCAATCATGGGTGAGGAGGTTCAGCTCATGGACCTGGAATCCTATGATACCTTCAACATCCCGATTCCAGACGAGTTCAAGGATGACCTGGATCCTGGCATTGAGATCAATTACCTGGAGGCTCTGGGACGTCGCAAGATCACTCGGGTGTGAATGGGGATAAACCCGCTCCGCTGTTTTTTGCAGATGCCGATTCCGCCCCTGACCAGTCAGATTTCTTTGTTATTGGCGCACCCTACGATTCAAGCAGCTCATATCGAAAAGGAGCCGCCCTTGGGCCATGGGCGATACGAGAGGCCTCCTACAACTTCGAGACACTTATCTTCGAACACGACATCGACCTGGCCAACCTCAGGATCTGCGACATTGGTGACACTCCCACAGTTGGAGACTACCAGGAACTGGAGGATGCCGTAAAAGAACTAGCAGGGGATGCCATATCTGATGGACTGGTTCCAATACTGCTTGGAGGAGAACACTCGGTCTGTGTGCCCCTCATCGAGCTTATGGCCAAAGAACACACCGGCCTTGTGGTGGTCATCATCGATGCTCATCTGGATTATCGGGATCACTACCTTGGCGATAAAAACAGCCATGCATGCACCCACAGGCGCATTGCTGATGTTGTAGGGCAACAGAATTGCATGTCTTTAGGAGTTCGATCCATCTCCCCGGAAGAATGGATTGAGATGAAGGCCAGCACCATTGATCCAATATACATGGATGCGTTCACTCTCAGAAAAGAGGGGATGAAACTGGCCATACAGGAGATTGAGAGAAGATGGCCAGATTCCAAGATCCACCTTTCTCTTGACATCGATGGCATTGACCCGTCATTTGCACCTGGCACAGGCACCCCCGAACCCTTTGGACTGGACCCTCTGGACATCAAAGAGCTCATCAACGCCCTTGGAAGCAGGTTGGTGGGCATGGACATCACAGAGGTCTGCCCGCCTTTTGACAATCATCCAGTCAGTGAGCAGTTGCAATCAGGCAATACTGCTGCGCTGGCGGCAAGGCTAGTCAGAGAAGCCATGGTGGTCATTCAAAAAAACAGGAATTGATGCTAGCTCAAAAAACATGTCAGATTGCTGCTGGCTTGATGCAACCTGGCCCCCAATCCTTATACCTGTTTCACACAATCACTAGAGTATGTCCAATGTTGTGAAGCTCTCATCTATTCTCGTTGTCGCGCTTCTGTGCGCCTCAATCCCTGCTATGCTATTCATTGTGGGGGAGGCAAAGATACAATCCAGCAGTAGTGCCCAGGAAGAGGCCCTCGAAGAAATGAGAGGCGACCTTAATGCTGTTTTGGAGAATGCTGGAAGCGCAGTATCCACGCTGGCTCAGATGCCTGAAATAATTGCTCAAGCCCAGGATCCACTCAATCCTGAGAATGCTCTGGCCGTAGATGCCTTGGTTGCAGCTAAAAATAATTCTGAGGCACACATCGTCTTCATGATGGATGCCAATGGTACTATCATTTCCTGCACCCCGTTAGAAGATGGGAGCAGCCTTACTGGCAACAACTACGCATACAGGCCGTACTTCCACGCCTCCATCAACGGCACCGAATTCCTATACCCGGCAGTGGGGGCGACAACCGGCATCAGGGGATTGTTTCACAGCTACCCAATAATTGCCCAGCCAGGAGCTGCTCCCATAGGGGTGGCCATCATCAAGATGGGACTTGACCGAGTTGACGACATCATAGAGCAGGACACTGCGCTTCTCCTTTCCCCCGATGGCATAGTATTCTCTGCCAACGATCCGGCCTGGCTCTACAAGGCAGCCCTCCCCATCACCGCCCAGGAACTTGCCGACATCGAGGACAGCCAGCAATTTGCAAGCGAGAACCTGACACCATTGGCGGCAACTCTGGACGGAGACACCGTTACCCTGGATGGGGTCGAGTATTCTGTTGACACCGCCCTTCTGGCCATGGAGG
>JAUVCJ010000195.1 GCA_030595765.1 Thermoplasmatota archaeon
CACCAACATGGTCGATGTGGCAGTGTGTCAGTATCAGATGGTCGATGTCCTGAGGTTCAAAGCCCACTGTGCTGCAGTTCTTTAGCAATGCATCCAGAGCTTCGCCAGTGCCGGAATCCACCAGTGCAGCTTTGCCATTTCCGATGTCAATAAGAAAACACTGGCAATCGTTAAGCCAGCTCTGGTCTGGTCCAGCAACCTGGAATATTCTGTCCGTTACCTTTATTGGTCCTTTCATGTCGGAGCCACCGTTATTGTTAATTTAAGCTAACACCAGTTCTCAAGGGTTGATTGCATTCAGAATTGAAGTATTTTTTCCACCCAAAACCCATATAACCTCCAGCGCTCATCCAGGAACCGGTGAGGCAAAAATGGTATACGACCATGCATCCATTGAGGGCAAATGGCAGGCAATATGGGAGGAAAGGGGCACCTATCATTCCGAGCCTGATCCCGGCCGACCCAAGTTCTTCCTGAACATGCCCTATCCATACAGCAATGGAGTACCACACCTGGGTCATGCCTTCACCTACACATCCGGGGAGGTGCTTTGCAGGTACAAAAGAATGCAGGGCTTCAACGTACTGTTCCCGTATGCCTTTCACTGCACTGGCACTCCGATAGTTGCAGCGGCTGATCGCATCAAGGAAGGCGAGCCAGGCCAGACCAAGATAATGGGTGACATGGGCATACCTGAGAGCGACATACCAAAGTTTGCTGATGCCGAGCACTGGACCCGGCACTTCCCTGGTGAGATAGAGAAAGACATGCGCAGGCTCGGGGTCAGTGTTGACTGGCGCAGGAAATTCATAACAACCTCGCTTAATCCATACTATGATGCATTCATACGCTGGCAGTTCACAAAGCTTCACGAACTTGGTTTTGTTCGGCTAGGCGAGCACCCAATCATTTGGTGCCCCAAGTGCAACTCTCCTGTTGGCGATCATGCAAGACACACTGGGGAGGGGGAAACGCCCCAGGAGTTCACGCTTCTCAAATTCAAACTTGAAGAAACTGATGGTCAACTTCCAACCTACATGTTGGCAGCAACGCTTAGGCCTGAAACCGTCTATGGCCAGACCAATCTGTGGGTGGATCCCAAGATCGAATACGTAAAAGCTAGGGCCAGCCCGGAAAAATCCAATGACTGTGAGTGTGATGACCTTGTGTCTGATGTACCAACGTCTAAAGAAGAGTTATGGATTGTAAGCCGAGAGTGTGCACAGAAATTATCAGGCCAGGGATGGAACGTACAGGTTTCTGGCACTATTACTGGCAAAGATCTGCTTGGAAAGCTAGTAATGGCTCCTGGCATCCAGCGCAAGATACCCATACTGCCATCGCAGTTTTGCAACCCCTCCAAGGGTACTGGCATAGTTACAAGCGTGCCAAGCGATGCTCCTGATGATTGGATGGGTCTGCATGACCTCCAGAACGACCCCGATATGGCCAAACAATACGGCCTGGACTTGGAAATGATCAAGGCGATCGACCCCATAGCCATCATAAGCTCGGAAGGTTGGGGTGGACTTCCAGCAGTGGAGATATGCAAGAAATTGGGAGTGCAGGACCAGAACGACAGGGTCAAGCTGGATGCAGCCAAAAAGGAAATTTACAAGACCGGTTTCTATACAGGCGTGATGACCGAGAATGCTGAGGAGTTCAATGGCCAGAAGGTCGAATTTGCAAAGGAGGCCATCAAGGAGAAGATGCTCAAGGAGGGCAATGCCCATCTCATGTGGGAGCCAACAGGTGCAGTTGTGTGCCGCTGCCTCACTCCCAGTGTTGTCCAGCTAGTATCCAATCAGTGGTTCATGGCCTACGATGAAAGTGACTGGAAGGAAAAGGTCCATGGCGCCATAGCCGATATGGAGCTTTTCCCAGCTTCCACAAGAAAACAGTTCGATTATGTTGTGGATTGGCTCCACGATTGGCCCTGCACCAGAGAGCATGGTCTTGGAACCCGGCTGCCATGGGATGATAAATGGATGATAGAGTCCCTTTCAGATAGCACGGTCTACATGGCCTATTACACGATCTCAAGGCAACTAGAACAGGAGCATATTATTGAAGCAAGCCTGCTGGACACTGACTTTTTCGACTATGTTTTTCTTGGCAATGGCATCCCTAGCGAGCTGGCACTTAGATATGAATGCACTTCCAACCAGTTGGAGCAGATGAGGGCAGAGTTCACTTACTGGTATCCATTTGACATGCGCAGGTCTGGAAAGGATCTTATTCAGAATCATCTAACATTTACAGTGTTCCATCATACTGCGCTGTTTCCAAAGAAGCTATGGCCCAAAGGCTTTGGAGTCAATGGCTGGGTGCTTGTTGATGGCGAGAAGATGAGCAAGTCCAAGGGCAACTTCATGACGCTGAGGCAAGTCCTAGACAAGCTCGGAGCTGATGTCACCAGGCTTTCGCTGATGTACGGAGGGGATGGAATAGACGACCCCAACTGGGATACTGAGCTTGCCGACTCCTTTGGAAAGCGGCTTGATAGCTGGCTTAATTTTGCTCGTTCCAGTATGGAGACATTGGGAACCTCTGACAGCTCAGATGCTCAAACCACCAATGAACCCATTGATGCAACCAAGATTCAAACCAACAAAGCCAGCATTGACCGCTGGTTCCTTTCACGAATGGCCGACCTGGTGGATCGAACAACCCAGGCTTTCGAGTCCATGAGCTTCAGGAACGCATTGAAGCTGTGCTACTTTGACCTTCAGAAGGAGTTCAAGTGGTACCAGCGCAGAACTGCGAACAAGCCCAACCTTGATGTCCTTGCTACTTTTCTGGAGGTTCAGACCAAGTTGCTTGCCCCGTTCGCACCGCACCTGGCTGAAGAGGTCTGGGAGATATTAGGCAAGCCCGGCCTAGCCAGCAACGCTTCCTGGCCCAACGAACTGGACGGATTGAGGGATGAGGTGGCTGAGAATGGGGAGGACTACCTGCGTTCGGTCATGGATGATATCAATGAGATACGTAGGATTGTCGGGACCGAGCCAACAAAGATAACTCTCTACACAGCACCAGAATGGAAACTGAAGGTGTATGCAATTGCATCCAGTTTAGCCAATGGCGATTCTATCCCTGACATGGGTACCATCATCAAGCAGGCAATGGCTGAACCTGATGTCAAAAATTACTCCAAGCATGTTCCCAACTACGTAAAGAAGCTCGTTAATGCCCTGCGAACCTCTGCTGGCAAACAGCTCCCACAACTGCTGGATGAGAAAGCAATGCTGGATGAGGCTATTGATTTTCTAAGATCTCAGTTCAATGTTGAGATGGGCGTGTTTCAGGCAGGCCATGCCGATTCAGTTGACCCCGCTGGCAAGTCCAAAGCCGCAATTCCCGGAAGGCCAGCGATATACCTTGAATGAGCCACAGTTCGGGTATCATTTAATTGTATAAATTGTGAGCTATGAATCTTCTTAATGTCTATGAAAAGCACGAGAACTCACGCTAGGCAGTAAAAAAATAAAAAGGGGGAGGAGTCGAAATACAGTAGAAGCGTTTGAGGCTTAGTGTTAAAGCGCATCCCACGCTCAAAATAGGAAAATCGCATCATCATATAAAGCATTTTTTGAATCAGAGCTGGTCACATACCGGGCAACCGAAGGGTTTATCTGTTATCATGTCTGTTACCATCCTTGGGCCTGGGGGCGTTGAAATTAGCAGAAAAGGTTTGTTTGTTACTGAAGAGAGCTTGAAAGACCTCATTCTGGCATATGTGCGCATGGAAGAGCAGTCGATTGCTAGCCTTACGAGGGAGCTGGAAAAGGATGGCTACAAATTTCACAGGCTAATGGTCACTGGGTACCTCAGGGCTCTTAAAGATGTTGGACTCCTTAAGGAAAAGATCATACCTCCATCAAAGGTTTATTCAACCTCTAGCTTTGTTACTAAAGACATATACGAGCTTGTAGGCGAGAGGTGCCAGAAACTTTCAATGTCCACCAACGATCAGGCAAAGGTGGCTTGCTACATCTTCCAGAGGCTTTTCCACAGAGCGATATTTCTCCAGGAGATCAAGCGCGCTGGCTTCAAATCCATTGATGCAGAACTTGCATCTGAGGAACAGGCCAGAATTGCCAAATCTCTTCTCAAGAAGGCTGGTGTCAAACTACCTTACAAGGAACCTCCCTACGTTGTTGGTGAGTCCTTTCCTGAGGAGTTTGAAGCGATAGTGACGGATGTGCTGTTGGACAATCTTGGTTTGGTCAGGTTGGTGGCCAGTAGCAAGCAAGAGACACTGAATTTTGATCCGTTGCAAAGGAAATTGAACCTTGGTTGATCCTGGATCAGTAGCCGCACATGTGGTGATCAGTTTCCCTAACAGCTCAAAGAGCCAGGGAGTAGCTTACTGATGCTACTCGTTTCCTTCCTCAATTGGCTCTTCTGCTTCCTCATCCTCAAGGTCGGGTTCCTTACCATCGCCCTCGGCCGGCTCAGGGGCCAGCTCTTTTATTGGCTCTGGTTCAGG
>JAUVCJ010000080.1 GCA_030595765.1 Thermoplasmatota archaeon
CGCCTCGATGGAGAGCTTGAGACCCAGGCAAATGACGCATTGTCTCTGGCATGGGAAACTGTGTATGCATCGACATCCATAGCAGAGTCAGCCAATGACTACCTTGCACTTGGAAAGCCAGCAGCCACAAGCGCAGCCACACTGAACACGCTCCTGACAGATGCCGATGCAAGCAACGACCCATTCATACTGGATATCCGCACAGATGCAGCCTATACCACAGGCCACGTGCCTGGGGCTGTGAACATTGGATACACTGGAGTCTTTACAGCTGAAAACATAACTCTTCTACCAAAGGACAAACAGATCGTTGTAGTATGCTTTACTGGCCATACTGCAAGCCAGACAACTGCAATGCTTAACATGAATGGATTCGATGCCATAGCCCTCAAGTGGGGCTTTGAAGGCTGGTCCGATGGCGGCAAAGCGTTTAGTGCAACAGCAGACCATGAGCTGGTGACAGGCACTGCACCTGGAGTCTGGCCCTGAACTGCATGTTGAAAAGGCAAAGAGCAGGAAAGACAAAGGTTAAGAATGAACCAATGGAACTTATAGTGGATAAGTTAGAGAAATGTGAAACGGAGGAATAGAAAATGGCACTGAAAGTTGTAATAGTCGGAGGGGTAGCTGGAGGAGCAAGCACAGTAACACGTGCACGCAGGTTGAATGAAAAGGCAGAAATGATCCTGTTCGAGAGGGGAGAGTACATTTCCTTTGCGAACTGCGGACTGCCATACTATATTGGTAATGAGATCAAAGACCGCGAAGACCTACTTGTGACCAAGGTGGAACTGCTTGAGAACAGGTTCAATGTCGATGTAAGGATCTTTAGCGAGGTCATCGATATTGACAGGGAAAACAAGAATATCACCATTAAGAAGGTCAAGACCGGCGAGACCTACACTGAAACCTATGACAAACTCGTTCTATGCCCTGGCGGCAACCCAATAAAACCTCCACTTGAAGGAATAGACCTGGACTCAGTATTCACCCTGTGGACCATACCGGATTCAGATGTCATCAAGTCCTATATAGAGACCAAGCAGCCAAGATCTGCAGTGGTCATTGGAGGCGGGTTCATTGGACTAGAGATGGCTGAGAACCTCAAAGAGCTGGGTTTGAAGGTCACAATAGTGGAGATGCTGGATCAGGTCATGCCGCCAGTTGATCCTGAGATGGTTGCCTTTGTTCACTCCCACATCATCGACCACGGTGTGGCACTGCATCTTTCAGATGCTGTCAGCTCCTTCTACAAGGTTGGCGAAAAGACAGTTGTAAAGACAAAAAGCGGTGCTGAACTGGAGTGTGACATGGTAATTCTCTCCATTGGGGTCAGCCCGAACAACATGCTTGCCAAAAAGTCCGGCCTCACACTCGGAGAGCGTGGCGGAATAGTGACCAATGAGAACATGCTGACATCCGACCCTGACATATACGCAGCTGGAGATGTTGTTGAAGTTACGGACTTTGTATCTGGCAAACCAACCATGCTTCCACTTGCAGGCCCAGCAAACAAACAGGGCCGCATCGTTGCTGACAACCTCTTTGGAAAGAGATCTGCGTTCAAAGGTAGCCAGGCTTCTGCAGTCGTCAAGATCTTTGACCTGACCGTGGCACTGACCGGCAACAATGAAAAGACACTGAAACGCAACAATATGCCTTATATTGCTTCATACACCCAGTCCGCATCCCATGCAGCATACTATCCTGGGGCGCAGATGATGAACATCAAGCTATTGTTCGCTCCTGATGATGGAAAAATATTGGGAGCTCAGATCGTGGGAATGTCAGGAGCAGACAAGCGTCTGGATGTGCTTGCTACTGCAATACGAGCCGGAATGACCGTATACGACCTTGAGGAGCTGGAACTGGCATACGCACCTCCGTATTCATCAGCCAAGGATCCTGTGAACATGGCTGGCTTTGTTGGCGCCAACATCCTAAGAGGAGATGTAAAGAACATTCACTGGTTCGAAGTGGATCAGCTTGATAGCGCCACCCAGGTCATGCTTGATGTTGGGACCGATCTAGAGGTTGAGATGAACGGGACAGTCAGAAACGCAGTCCACATTCCCTTAAACGACCTGCGAAGCAGGCTATCCGAGCTGGACAAAAGCAAGGAATACATCACATACTGTGCTGTTGGCCTTAGAGGCTACATTGGATACCGCATGTTGGTTCAGCATGGATTCAAGTGCAGGAACCTAAGCGGTGGTTCAAGGCTTTATAAGGCTCAGAAAGTGGATCTAACCGTTGCAGCAGAAGAACCCGAAATCACCGATGGTGTTGGAGATGGCTGCCTTCAGAACTTCGACCTTGAGGTCAATGCCTGCGGCGTACCGTGCCCTGGACCAATAGTGAAGCTGGCAAAAAGCATCAAGACCATGGAAGATGGACAGGTTCTCAAAATCACAGCATCCGATGTGGGATTCTCAAAGGATGTACCTGGCTGGTGCACAAAAACTGGAAACGAGCTCCTGGCAATAACATCAGACCAGGGTGAGTACACAGCCATGATCATGAAAGGAAAGGGTAAGCCATGTGCGCCTGCTACACCTGTTACATCTTCCAAACCCGCAAGTGACGCTGTTGCAGGAGCAATGCCTACATTGGAGATCAACGCCTGTGGGGTACCATGCCCTGGACCCATCGTGAAACTTGCAAAAAGCATGAAATCCATGGAAGACGGACAGGTTCTCAAAATCATGGCATCTGATGTGGGATTCTCAAAGGATGTACCTGGCTGGTGTGCAAAAACTGGAAATCATCTGATAGAGCTGACCTCAGCAAAGGGCATCTATACCGCTACCATCCGCAAGGGTGGCGAGTAGGCTTTACCATCTTGCCATATGAGCAAGATATCTCGGAGCTCCACATTGCTCATCCCCAAAGATGTCTAATAGGGATCCTGAGATATGCCCATGTTGACCCGCACCAGCGAACGAAACCAAGCTATCGATGCATTCAGAGGTTTGAGCATAGTTGCAATGGTGTTCTTTACACTCACACTGAAGCTCAGCTCAGATCTGCCAGAACTTCTAAGGCACAATGTTAAGGGAAGTTTACATCTAGGAGACTTCGTTCTTCCCATGTTCCTGTTTGCAAGCGGAATGTCCATAGCATATTTTATGAGGAACAGGGAAGGAGTTGGAAACAAGGATCTAGCTGTGGATGTAGCCAAACGCTTTTCTCTTTTAGCAATGGTTGGGCTAGCTCTTTCTCCGATATCGACCAGGGGAACTTTCGAAATGGACGAAGTAATGCTCAGCGCTCTATTATTCCCGATTTGCGTTATTCTCTCAAAGCTAAATTGGGTTGTTTCCATGAGTGTAATGGCCTTTATCACTCTCCTTTACCTAGCAGTAATGAATCCTGCATGGTCTGGAATCGAGCTGGCATCCGCCTTTGAAGGGCATTATCTTGGTGGGTATGCGGCTGCACCGTTCTACCTGCCATTGATGCTGGCCGGCCTGATAATAGGGCGCTCTTTCATCACAGATAAGAAAAACTCATATCAAGAGGTGCAGGTTATGATATTGCTGGTTACCGCTCTCTTTTTGCTATCCCTGATGTTCGTTCCCATTGACAAACTGGCAGTCTCGCCATCATTCATGATGCTGTCCATCCTATTTTGCTGCTTGGTGTTGTATGTTGTCAGCAAAATCATGCCACACATAGGCGGCTTAGGTGAGCTCAGGTATCTTGGCCACAAGCCCCTAAGGTACTGGATATTGATGTACATCTTCTTTATTGCCCCGATAATCCTGATTGCAAACACCACAGGTACTGGAAATCAGCTAGACCTTCCATGGGGCATGGCGCTACTTTTGAGTGTGTGCGCAGCGTTAGTTCTGTGGATGATATCTCAGGCAATTGATATTGTAGATAACAGACTAAAAAAGAGCAGACAAAAATAGCTACTACTAGCCATAACTGCAAATCAGTAGAAGCCTATCGATAATAATAGAGAACCCTGCAGGAAAAAATGAGTTCCTGCAGGCTGTTTTCTCAATGCTGCGTTCACGATTTTACTTCTTGCGAATGTAATAGGTGTACACACCACTTTCCTCTTTGGCTTCCAAAAAGGCGTTTCCAGTCTTGGTGCACCACTTGGGCACGTCCTCCTTTGAGCCGGGGTCTGTTCCCTGCATCTCCAGGACAGTTCCGGACTTCATTTTCTTCATGGTCTTGGCGAGTTTGATTATCGGCATTGGGCAAGATAATCCCTGACAATCCAATTTTTCATCTGCATTTACCATATTTAACACCTCTAATTAGAACGAGAAAGTCAATTCTGATCCTTGGGCTTCCACTATAAAAGTGGTGGCTCCAACAATCTCCACACCCTCTCTAAGATCCTCTTCCTTCATGTCCTTTGCCTCGAATCCCAGCTCGCACATCAGAAGCCTTCCATCAAGGTCTGTAAAACCCTCTACAAGGTCCGCCATATCAGGAAGTCCTTTTGCCTTGATTGTCTCGAAAAAGCCCTTCTTCAGGGCAGGTGCTCCTGAGGGGGTAAAGAACAGTATAACATCGTCTCCAGTTGCTAGCGCACTCGATGCCAGCGTAAACGCCGGATATAGATTCTTAGGTTCAGCTCCATTTATCGTAATTGCCATTTTTCCCATTTTCATTCCTCCAAGACTTAATTTTTTTACCTTTCTGGCAGGGTAATATGAGAAGTGCATTAAAGCATATAAATTTAATCCCGATAAAATCAGCAATAACGCTGAACAATGCCATTCTTGTCGAAGATTATCGGGATTATATCATAATTTAAAGAGCCTAATCTCCATTGCCTTTTACTCCACGCACCCTCATGGAAAGTACTGGAGCCAGCGCCATCTCTGCCTGCTCTGGAGTGACCTTGGTCTTTTCGATCACTGCTTTGGCAGATGGGTCATTGAGCATCGATTCTATGGAAAAATGCGACTCTTCAAGGACTTCCACATCCCTAAAGCCCACCGAACGAATAATGTCCAGATAAACATGCTTCAAAACTGCCCCGGAGATACAACCAACATATGCAGATACCGACTGCCTCAGATAATCTGGCAACTCTTTTTCAAGCACAATGTCAGATACCATCAACCTGCCACCGGGTTTGAGGGCACGATATGCTTCAGTAAACGCTCTTAGCTTGTCTGGCACCAGGTTGATGACGCAGTTTGAAATGACCACATCTGCGGTGTCGTTTGCAACTGGCAGGTTCTCGATCTCCCCCATTCTGAACTCCACGTTATCGTAACCCTCATTTTGCGCAGCAGATCTGGCCTTCTCCAACATCTCAGGAGTCATGTCCACCCCGATAACAGAGCCATTTTCTCCAACGACCTTTGAGGCCAGAAAACAATCAAACCCTGCGCCAGATCCCAGGTCCAGAACGGTTTCGCCTGGTTGAAGCTCAGCAAACGCTATTGGATTGCCGCATCCTAGGCCCAAGTTGGCTCCATCCGGCACAGCCCCGATGTCCTCATCATCATAACCGATGTTCTTGCTTATCCTGACAGCTGGATCAACGGAATTCCCACAGCAGGTTTTTGCTGGACCACAACATGGCTTTGCCTCCTTGGCGATCAATCCATAGGCCTTGCGCACCTCTTTTTTTGCCTCTGTATTATCCATTGTCATTATTTCACCTCTTAAGAGCCCTTAGCCTCCGATGATACAGCATTGGCTAGGGGTCCAAGTAGATCCTCAACCGCCCCGGTCAGGTGGCGGGTCTTGATAAGCAGTGCACAACAAACCTCGCCTTCGGCCTGCCATGTTGCTATAGCCAGCTTTTCTCCTGGCTCCAATCCCAGCTTCACTCGCACATCCTTGGGAAGCACCATCTGCCCCCGTTCATCCACACTGACAACTGCTTCCACCATACAGCAGGGCCTAGAGCCTTCCATGCAGCCACATTTATCCTTTGCCATTGATTACACCTTAGCAACGCATAAATCATAGATTATAAAGACTTTTCGGAAAAATCAGAAAAATCAGAAAAATTGTGAATGATGCTACCTTTGACATCATATTTCACCCGCTCACCAAAAGCTTAAGTATATTAGTGCATTCTAATATCCTCATATGGCTGAAAGTTCTGACCAGTGTGAGGTTTGCAAGGTATTCTCAAACCCTAACAGATTAGGCATACTTCTGGCACTTCGTGAGGGGTCCAGGACAGTCTCTGAAATTGTAAAAGAGACAGGAGCCAGCCAGTCTGTAATATCTCAGCATCTATCAATGATGAAAGCTAGAGGTATTGTGACCTCCCAACGGAAGGGAGCCTACATCCAGTACAGCATCAAGTACCCCGAAATTATGGATGCGTTCGACATCATGAGGGCTGTAACTGACAAGATACAAGGAAAATAAAATGATGATATGCCAAGATTATTTGAAAAAATAAATCCAAGAGTGAATAGAAAGGAGGTAATTTGAATGTGGAATAAACTGTCCAAACTATCAAAGCATCTGACAATTGCAATACCCATATCCATGGTGCTAGGAATATTGTTTGGCTATTTTTTCGAACCCTCATTCCTGAAGAGCTTGATACTTCCATTGACTATCCTGATGATCTACCCGATGATGGTCACCCTGAACATCAAGAAAGCGCTGACCTATTGTAGACCAAGAACCCAGATTATCATTCAATCCATCAATTTCATCATCATACCAATGGTGGGTTTTGGCATTGGATTGCTCTTTCTAAAGGACAAGCCATTGCTTGCCTATGGGCTATTCCTCATTGCTCTGCTTCCAACTAGCGGCATGACAATATCCTGGACCGGGTTTGCAAAAGGAAACGTCAACATCGCTATTAAAACCACAATGGTAGGCCTTATCTTGGGCAGCCTGTTGATGCCTTTATACACGAAAACATTCATGAGCCAGGTCATTGACCTACCCCTGGTAGATACCTTCATCGAGCTTGGAAAGGTCATATTCCTGCCTCTGCTGTTGGGTTATGCTACCCAGGTCATTTTGAAGAAGAAATTTGGCGAGGTTCATTTCAACCAGAACATAAAAAAGAAGTTCCCACTGCTTGCAACTCTGGCTGTATTGGGCATAATATTTGTGGCAATGTCCTTGAAAGCAAGATCGATCGTTTCAAACCCCTTTGACATTTTGTATCTCATTGTGCCTTTGAGCATATTCTATGGGATCAACTACTCAGTATCCTCGATCTTTGGCAGGCTATTTCTGCAGCGGGACGAGGCCATTGCCCTGGTCTATGGCACAGCAATGCGAAATCTATCAGTGGCGCTAGCCATAACGTTGACCGTGTTTGGAGAAAAAGGTGCAGACATTGCCCTGATAATTGCTGTAGCCTATGTGATGCAGGTCCAGTCTGCAGCTTGGTACATCAAATTATCAGGGAAGATATTTGGAAATCCGCCTGAAGACACTGCAAAGGACGTCATGGAAGAGGGGGTCTTTGCTCTTCATCAGAACTCCACACTCCAGGATGCGATCATGCTTTTGGATGAAGAACACATCCATTCTATTGCAGTCATTGATGGTACCAACAAACCTTTTGGCATGATTACGTCCCAGATAATAATCAATCTTTTGGCTGAGGGGGTAAAATCTAGCATAGCCTTAGGCTCCGTCGAACTTCTTCCGATTATTGAATTTAAAGAAACAACATCGATAAATAAGGTCATAAAAACCATGAAAAACAAGCATCAATACAAGGTACTTATTATTGATGAGAATGGAAAAATGAAAGGGGTTGTTACAGAAATGGACATCTTGGACAAATACGCAAATAAGTAGTCTACACATTTAAAAATGCTCATTTGAGGGTCTATATGAATGAATTAACTGAAACAATATCCAAACACAATTACCGTAACTTTCTTTGGCATGCGGTATTTCTTGCATTGGCATCTAGTTTCATGGATGTTGATACCATAATTCCTTCAATGATTACCAATGTTGGAGGTGGTGCGTTTCATGTGGGGTTGTTGGTCACTATAATGCTGGGTGGATCTAGCATATCACAATTATTCTTTGCTTCTTATCTTCAGAAAAAAAGGTTCAAGAAAAAATTTCTACTACTCGGCATAAATCTCCGGATACTTGCACTTGCAGGATTGGCAACGCTGTTCTTTTTTATGACCGATGTCGGTAATGAATTACAGATATGGTTCATACTAGCACTTGTGTCCATTTTTTCATTCAGTGGTGCCTTTGCCAACATCAGCTATGTTGATATGATGGGGAAAACTGTGAGCAAAAAACAGAGAAAATCCCTTCTCTCTGCAAAACAAGTGATCTTTTCATTGGGCATAATGATCTCTGCTCTTTGTGCCTACCAAATTCTACTGAGATATGACACCCCTCTGTCCTACGGTATGTTATTTTTATTTGCCTCTATTTTTCTAGCCGTTGCCTCAGTAGGCTTCTGGCGTATCAGGGAAATTGGAGGGACTAGCCCTTCAATAAACACCTTTATGGAGTTTTTGAGATACATAAAAAAGGAAATTAAAACTAATAAAAAGCTTAGAAATTATCTCCTAGTTATAAGCACCTTGGGCAATGTACTCACCCTCATGGCCTTCCTTGTCTATTTTTCAAAGGAACATTTCTCAATGTATAATCCTCGGGTTGGAGATATGTTGCTTTTGAAAGTTACCGGGGCCGTTGCAAGTGGTTCTGTTCTGTTCTACTTCTCAAAGAAATTCAAGTATAGCAATCTACTTTATTTATCTGCACTGCTAGCTCTGACCATCCCATTAGTGGTTATCTTATCTGACTCGTACCCATTATTTATGTTCACTTTCTTTGTTGGAGGTGTGTTATCATCTGCCTATGTGATATCTATTAGCGGTATTCTTTTGGAAATATCCACAAGCAAAAACAGGGCAATATACGCTGGGGCAGCAGGCGTGGGTAGTATTGTTCCTGCAACGTTTTCAATTCTTGGAGGGTGGTTGATACAAACCATGGGATTTGATGCTTTTTTTATAGTTTTTATTACAATAATCCTGACCTCGGTGGTATTCATCAGGCGTTTAAACTGTAGGAAATAATTGAAATGGATGTGAATTAGATGAACAAAGAGAGCCAAAACTATGA
>JAUVCJ010000255.1 GCA_030595765.1 Thermoplasmatota archaeon
CTCAGGTTGTGGACCCGACACCTGCAATTCAGATGATGAGTTTGTTATGCCAGTAAATGTTGGGTCATCAAACTTCGGAGCTAGTGGGACAGACGCTCCTCCAAGAACCTCTCCGTCCACCCTCATGTAGAACGATAGAGATTCGTCCTGGCCAATAGCCTTGTATTCTGTTAGGTCTATGTTGGGATTGAAAACTGGACCGAATAAATCCCTATCATTTGAGGATTGTATGTTCTTCCAGTCTCCAAAACCTCCATCTATGGATATCTCTGAGGGCAGTTCCTGAAAATAGGAGAGAACTGGGGTTGAAATCACCCTTACCGAGGCGGAATCTGTATTGACATCGCCACGGCTCTGGATGTGCAGGCCAATGGTGCTACCTGAACTAATGTTGGGACCTGGAGAGAAAAGCCCAAACAATAAGGCGTCTTCCGTTATCATGAGGTTGGTCTCTATCCTGGCTTTGCCATCAATACCTAATTCAGCGGCTCCTACCAATTCATCAAGCTCATGCTGGAACACACCGTCGCCATCATCCAGATACAAATCCACATCGGCATCGTGAATTGCATCTCCAAGCAAGCTGAGATTTAGCCCATGCATCATCGAAGCTCCATGCTGGGTGGACAATTCAATGGAGATTATGGGGCGCAAAAAGTTATGAACACCTCCACCGCCCATGTCTTTTACCAGAATTCCTAGAGCGCCTGGAGTGGGAGTGATGGTCATATCTGAAAAATCCCTGTTTCCCTTCGAATCCATGGTATGAAAATAGGCTTCAACCAACTCTCCTGCCTCTGACTGAAGCAGAAATTGACCCTCAATGCAATGCCCTGAAGCCACGGCCCTGAATGCTTTTCCAGGCAGAAAGCCGTTCCAATCATTTGAACCCCTTTGCTGGTCAAAGCTCCTAAGCTGTGAGGTCTGTACCATGCCCCTGTATCCAGAAACCTCAGCAACCATGTCAGCGCCAAGCCCCCCCACAGAGTAGCCAGTGCCTGGATCTGAATCGACATCAAGAAATACATGAAGATACTGTAAATCAACAACTCCTGCATCCAACTGGTCCAAAGCTGGGCCTTGGAACTCGGAATAGAAAGAGAAAATCCTATCCGTCACATCCAAGCCATACCTCTGGAGGTTGATGCTTGGATTTTCGGCCTGGTCTAAAACAGGGTCGGAATAAATGGGCACCTCCTTTTCCAGCCAATCTCCAAAATTACCATCCACGCCAATGTTTAAGCCCTCGGGCTGGGGCTGAAATAAGACCAATGGAAGTGCTGGCAGCACCATAAGCAGAATAAGGACCAGCATAACTGGCCACCTCCTACGGCTCAATCTCCTCCCTGGGGAGGGCCCAGGCAGGGCAAGGCAGTTACCGTTCACAAGACCGTTGCCGTTTACAAGGCCATTGCCGTTTACAAGGCCAACAGCGCCATGACATGTAGAGAAGAGACAGTTGCCATTCACTAGGCCAACAGCGCCATGACGTGCAGAGGGGAGACAGTTATCATTCACAAGCCCACAGCCGTTGGTGGAACCTTTACCAATTGCAAACCCTGGACGAAAAGGGAGGGAGGCAGTATTGCTGGCTCCCATCGACTTTGATGAGCCAATGCCCGAGATTATGGAATTCACTTGCTCCGGCCCCCTTACCCTGTGTGAATATTCTCAACTTAACTACGATGCTTTCTCTATAAATACATATTGAAAAAATTCCATTTGAGATAATTAATGCAAGTGAAATAAATTCAGAGCATAAGCTCTGGACATGGTAGATAAAATCATAAAAAAGGAAGCATCAGGAGATGCAAATCTCCTGTCTATTCACCATTCTCATAATTTGGGTTATGCAATTGAATCTTCTCAATGGCTTTCTCCGGCATCTTTCCCTTTTCTAATCCTTTTGGAAACATATTTTTTTCCTCCATTTGTGTCTCTGAGCGGTACTAGTACCCCTTCCGAAATGGCTCAAGGATTTGTGATATATAAATCTTCGCCACGGATTTCGTGCAGAATTTATGAAAATGTAACCGGAGTATGGCTTCACACGACTAAAAAGGCAAATACTGCTTTTACTAAGCTTTGTTGAGGGTTGTAAACAAATTTTGCTAAGTTACTAAGATTTGCTAAGAGCTTTGAAGTAAAATTATGTTTGCTTTCTAAGGATTGTAAAAGCTTAAATTCAAAAGCCCAATCCTAGGTATGACAAAATTGTATCGTGGCGATGATGAGAGATGATCGAGCTCGAAGGCATAACCAAAACCTACAGGGTCAAGAAAAAAGTGGAAGGCTCACGCTTTAGGAAGAAAGAGACGATAGTCCATGCACTCAGCGACATAAGCTTGAAGATCGGCAAGGGCGAAGTGTTCGGCATTCTAGGCCCGAACGGTGCTGGCAAAACAACGATGATCAAGGTCATTGCTGGGCTATTATTTCCAGAGTCGGGCACTGCCAGGATCAACGGTTTCGATGTCATTAAAGATAGAAAGAAGGTCAGAACCTCAGTTAACATTCTTCGTAGCGGGGACTGGATAGTTTTCGACTACAAGCTCTCGCTTAGGGACAATCTCAAGTACTGGGGTGTGGTGAGCGGGGTTAGATGGGAAGACATTGATGAAAGAGTGGAACAGACATTGGGCATTGTCGGCCTCATGGAAAAGATAGAGGACTTTCCAGAAAACCTATCTGCAGGGATGAGGCAGAAGCTGAGCCTTGCGCGTTGCCTGCTTTCAGATAGGCCCATCTATCTTCTGGACGAACCGACCTCCAACCTGGACCCGATATCAGCCAACTTTCTGCGGCTGTTCGCCCGTGATGCCCTGGCCATATCAG
>JAUVCJ010000141.1 GCA_030595765.1 Thermoplasmatota archaeon
TGTAAGGCATAATGGGTTGCACATATATAAAGATTTCTCTATCTGGATTGGGATTGAATTGTGGGTTGCACACGAAAAAGAAAAAAGGACTGGCTAAAATTGTGAAAACGGTAGTTCTTTATATACTCTTAAATTTGAGGCTCTACTACGGTTTGCACTAACAGAAGGGATTTCTTTTCAAATCAATCCAACGTTATTGAAAATTAAATAGTTAGTTGGAAAATTGTCCTTTTGACCCATCCCAGCCATATCGAAAATGACTTATCTGGTTTGTAAACTGCCTTTTTGACTCAGTCCAGCACTATCTTTTCAATCACATCGCCTTGAGTGATAGAGTCCACAATCTCGATCCCTGCAGTAACCTTTCCGAATATGGTGTGGAGCATGTCCAGATGGGGTTGAGGGCTGTGGGTTATAAAGAATTGGGATCCGTTTGAGCAATTCCCACCCTGCTTCGCTCCAGTTCTCTTGTCATGGGAGCATGTACCAGCATGAGCCATTGATAGATATCCTCTGCCATGTTTCAAGCTAGGGTCTAGTTCGCAATCGATCTGATATCCCGGGCCTCCTGTGCCTGTACCAGTTGGACATCCTCCTTGAACCATGAAATCATCGATAACCCTGTGGAATTTGAGTCCGTTGTAGTATCCATCTCCAACAAGGTCTCTGAAGTTTTTGACAGTGCCAGGAGCTTTATCATCAAAGAATTCGATCATGATATCCCCCCGGTTTGTAATGATTTTTGCTGTGCTCATTTGATTACCGAATAAGCCATGTTTGCAGACTAGAAAAAACTATCGGACATCGAGTCAAACCAGTTAATTTTAAATTCTTTAATCCTTATCATCTAGCAAACGAGGGGATGGAAATTGTTCAAGGCAAAGATACGCTCCGAAGTGCTCAAGGAAGTCATAGACGTCATCGCTACCCAGGTAGACGAGGTTAAATTCACCATCACCACAAGCGGCATTAACGCCAAAGCTGTGGATCCGGCCCATGTTGCAATGGTCGACATTACCTTGGACAAAGGGGCATTTGAGGAATTCAAGGCAAAGGATACCGAGATGGGGATCAACATCGAAAAGCTCAGGGAAGTAGTAAAACTAACTAAAAGCGGAGAGACGATTGCTATGGAGCTTGATGAAGACCACAACAGGCTCGTGCTTTCCCTCGGGAATATCACCAGAAACATGTCTCTTGTTGATACTGCTGGCATGTCAGACCCCAAGATACCGGGTCTAAACCTGGCGGCCAAGGTAACTTTGGAACTTGATGAGCTTAGAAAGGGATTAAGAGCTGCTGAGCCTGTTGCCGACCACATAGCCCTGATCGCGGATGAGAATAACTTTGAACTTAGGGCTGATGGGGATACTGATTTCTCAAGCCTTACCCTGGTCAAGGACCAATTGGTAGAGTTGTCCTGCAAAGAGAAGCAACGTAGTCTTTTCAGCCTCGATTATTTCCTAAACATGATCAAGGCAGTGAGCTCTGCCCAGAACATAACCCTGGAATTTGGGAACGATTTCCCTGTCAGCATGGATTTCACGTTCGCAGACTCAAAAGGGAAAGTATCCTTCCTTCTGGCACCCAGAATAGAAAACGATTAATGGTGCTGAGCAGGCCATTGGAATAGCAATTGTAGGCCTTAAGCACTAAGCTCCTTAACTTAGGCACCCACAAATTATTTGAGCCCAGTTGTGAGTTAACCCATTGTGAAGGCCGAAGAAGTTAAACGAATCCTTGAGGAACTGAACATTCATCCTTCCAAAAGGAGAGGGCAGAGTTTTTTGCTTGACGAGGATGTGGCAAGACGCCAGGTCAAAATGGCTGAAGTGGGCCCTGAAGATGTTGTCCTTGAAATTGGCCCGGGACTGGGCATACTAACCCGTCATCTTTGTGCTAGTGCTGGAAAAGTCATTGCGATCGAGAAGGACGGCAGGTTTTGCTCCCACCTGGAAGACCTTAGGCTTAAAAATCTTGAACTTATCAATGCAGATGCACTGGAGATAAAGCTTCCAGAATTTGACATCACGGTCTCGAACCTTCCTTACTCGATTTCATCGGACATCACGTTTAAGTTGCTGGAGCGAAGGTTCTATGTTGGGATACTGCTCTATCAATTCGAATTCGCAAGGCGCCTTGTCGCTATGAATGGCACCAATGATTACTCCAGACTCTCAGTTAACACCCAGTACTATGCAGATGCCCAGATCATGGAAAAGATACATCCAGATTCATTCTGGCCTCAGCCAAGTGTCCAGTCTGCAATGGTCATGCTCATGCCCAGGGAACCACTCTTCAAGGTGACCAATGAGGGTTTCTTCTTCGATGTTGTCAAGGCACTCTTCTGCCATCGAAGGAAAACTATTCACAGAGCCCTGGCCATTGAGGCTAGCAATCTGAACATTTCTCAAGATAGAATTGGAAATATATCCAAAGATGCTGACTGGGGTCGAAAAAGGGTGGAAGAATTGGCGCCTGCTGAAATTGGAGCTCTAGCTGACCTCATACTAAACACAAGAATTGAATGAATCGGAAGTACCAATGCTCTGCAATGTCCGTCATCATGCCCAACCTTCATATTCGCTCTCTTTCACCCTTATGTCCACCATCACTTTCAAATATGTGAATCAGAATGTTGCGATAGGTGTGTAAAAATGACTGACATAATCACAAAGGACATGACACTGGGCGAGGTTGTTACCAAGTGGCCTCCAACTGCTGCGGTCATGATGGAATACGGACTGCACTGCATTGGATGCGCAGTAGCTACATGGGAGACAGTAGAGCAGGGTGCAAGAGGTCATGGCATGAACGATGAGACCCTGGATAAGATGGTCAAGGACATGAACGAGTCCATCAAGACTTCCGAGTAATTGAGCACAAGTTATCAGACCCTGGCACAGGGGTTCGGTTAATGAACAAATTACAGTATTTCACTGTAAGAAAACGATATAGAGAATAAGTCCCAGCCCAAAGAGCATGAAAACATAGCTCACCAATATAAGCAACTTGAATATAAATTCATGGTGGTTCAATAGCCATTGACCTTTTTTTGGGTTCTTTATTGGAGTATTTTTAGAACCCCTTAGAAGCACACTCGAACCTGAGGTCTTGTCAAACGATCCCATAAACACGCCTCCTAGGAATTATTCTTGATGCGTTTGAGCCTGAAAATGTTTTCTCTTTCAAGCTCCTGAAGCCGCATGCTGATGTATTTTGCAGAGAACTCCAGATCCGGAATTACCCTGTAATTTAGGGCATTTACCCGGCGTTTTGTGCTCTCTATTTCTTCTATCAGCTTCTTGAGCACGGTCTCAAGCTCAGCAGCCTCTATTATGGCTTCTAAAAGTTTTTCATAGGAGGTTATTACCTCATCTACCAGCGGAGGAGTGTCTATTACTCCATATCCCCTATCGGAGGCATTCTTCCTTGGGTGAAATCTAAAATCCAATTTTGGTAGTACAACGCCCATTACATTCTTTGTTGCCAACCTGACAGTGGGGGATTCCTTTCTTGCAAACACCGCTGTCTTCAACTGCTCTGTGCCGACAACGGCTCTTGCCAGCAGAATGTTGTCTTCAGCATCTCTATACGCTGATGCCAGTTTTTCCTCAATGTCTTGAGCTCTAGCTAGTAATTCAAAGAACTCATGGATCAAGCCATCCCTTTTCATCTCAAGGATCTGATGGCCTTTCTTTGCGATCGTAATCTTTTTCTTTATCTCGATAAGCTCTGAGCGAGTGGGTCTTATGTCTGAGATCTCCATCATTATGTCCGATGAACAATCTGCGTTTAAATCTTTCTAGAATCGCTTGAAAGGCCTGATGATGCTACAATCCGGATTGGTGCAAACCACAGCCTGGTCAAATCTAACATCATACACCTTTGCTCCCTGCTTGTTCCTGATGTCTGCAAAATCAGGTTTTGTATTGAACTTGGTCAGTCTTGTCCTTGACCCACACAGGTCGCAGACCACCATGGAAAAATCAATGGAATCATCGTACTCATCCTCGGACAAGGTCTTACCATAATGAGTAGGATACACTGCGGCACAACAATCGCACACCAGTGCTGAATCATAGGTAAGATAGAATATCGTTCGCTTCTGCCTGGATTGAGTTGGAGTGATCTCGGCAACCCTTAGATCTGCTTTTCTTGCAGAGATGAGATGATCCTTTCTGCACATGGGGCATATCACCTTCTGGCTGGTATACACCTCCTCCAAGTAAGGATATATGTAGCCGCACTTTGTATTGAGGCAAATCTCCGCGAGTGTATAACGAATGTTGAACACCCTCTCGGGTTTATCATCATGGCCAGAGGTAATGTCACCAAAGTCAGGCTTGCAACCCTCAATTGTGGCTGCCATTCCCAATTTATCACGGGACTTGCAAAGCGGACAGGTCTTATCCAGGACCACGTAGTCCAGAACCTCGAATAACTGCTTTGGGTCTGCTGTTGTGTCGTAATAGGTTGGGAACACAGAAAAACAATGTGGGCAACACAGAGCAGAGTCATATCTCATGTCATACTTTTTTTCAAGGGTGTCAGGCTCAGTAACATCGGCTACATCGAAGTTTGCCCTGCGCACAAGATCAGTTGCGCAGATCGGGCAGGATATGTTTCCTTTGTCGTGATATCCCAAATCATCATCTCCTATTTTTTTCATTTCAGTTTTGAGTTTCTCCAGCGTATTAGGTTACCTTCGGAGCCATTTTGCGAGCCACAAGGCTTATCAGTGTACCTATGAAGGTTAGACCCAGAACTGTGACGATAATGCTCTGGATGTCTAATGTAGCCACCGTAACGATAAGCAGTATGATGACTCCGAAAAGACCCAATCCAGCACCAAGGTCGATCAATATTCTACCCACCCGAAGACGATTCCTGTGCACAGTTACACCTCCAAGGATCACCACAAACCCGCCAATGAGAGATAGGACGTTCAAGGCCATGAAAAGCATTGCTATTGCAGAGCCCCCATACCTACCTCCGAACTCCGTGAACACCTTGATCATATCCCCTTCTGAAAATCCAAGGATCTCCAAGGCATTAAAAGAACTAACACCACCCAAGATCAGTAGCCCGCCTCCAACAATGGCTAAGTAAAGACACTTATCTAGCTGGTCAGAATAGGCCAGGGCATTGGCCTTCAAAGGTGGTCTTGATAATGGCACATACCCCAACAAGGCTTTTTCTGGTTTGAAGCTTTTGATTCAAACAGTAGCCGCCAAGATTTGTTTTCACCCGACATGTGAACATCGCCAGGAAGCGGTAGATTTCCCGCCTATGTTTCAACAATACCTGAAGAAAGGTAATTTTTCCCTATGTTTCAACACCGCCAGAAGAAAGTAATTCCCCCCTATGTTTCAACACCGCGAGGAGAAGGTTGATTTCCCCCTATGTTTCAAGATCATCAGGAGGGGAAAGTGAAAAGACAGCACCACAATCATTGTCCAGACATACGAAAAAGAATTCTTGATGAAGGTTTCCGACTGTATCGGCAGTGGTTTTGTGGGTAAGATTGCCAACATCCAGGTCCATGCCTATCGCCAATGGTAATCCCCTACCATTGAAATCGCTAAGTGGGCAATGACGTCCCTTGTAATCCTGCCCCAGCTTTGTGGCTTGCCTCATTTTATCTGACCACTCCCCTTTCTCGCTCTTTGCTGTTGGAAACACCCCCCAACATGTCTGGCATATCAAGGCATAATCATACCTAAGGTCCAGACCCTGTCTATCAAGGTCGCCCATGTTCATAGCCTCAAGAGCATCATTATCCCATCTAAGCTCCCCTAACTTCACGCTCCCGCCTTCCAAAAATGTGGTGACCACTCCGCAAAGTGGACAACGGCCATTGACCTTGGAATGATTCCGCCTTCTCACTCCTTTACGTCGAAGAGCGAGAGCAATGGAATCGGGCTCTGGAGAATATAATGGAAAAATCGCGCCACAATCCGGCTTATCGCAGAAATAGAACAGGTCATAATAGAGGTGGGCGATTGTTTTTTCCCTGGAGCCCTTGCGGGATGCAAAGGCAAATGAAAGACCCTTTGTAACATATTTCATAGGTACATCTTCTATAGATGCATCTTCCATAGATACATCTTCCATAGATACACCATCCATAGAGCTCTCCACAGACCCTTCCTCCGTGTCTTGAGGGGTGCCCGAGCATATACCCATTGGGTCGCCCACCTGGTATGGATCACATATCGGGCAGTGAACACTATCAGGCACAATTCCCAACTCTGCGGTCTTTTCAAGGCCCAACTCACAGCCTTCATCGAGTAGTTGTGGAAAATCACCGTCATCTGTTCGAATGGTGGGGTGCAGAGAATATGAGGAATTTGAGATAAGACAATGACTTGCCCAGATGTCAAGCCTATTAAGGCTCGATAATGGGTCCTCCATGTTGTATAGGTCGCCAAGG